>JAHRWI010000040.1 GCA_019090225.1 Porticoccaceae bacterium | reverse complement strand
GTCGAACCTGTGACCTACGGCTTGTAAGGCCGTCGCTCTCCCAACTGAGCTAACCACCCAAATGAGAGACGCGCATTCTACCGAAATCCTTTGCACTGTCAAACGATTTGGAGCCTTTAAGACAAGCTTCAACGGCTATACATTACGCAGACACGTCAGTACCATTGCCGCCCGCTCTATGAACCGCCAAAAAAATGGAAATTTTCAAATCTTTTTCGTTCGAAGCCGCACATAGCTTACCCCACGTCTCCGACGATCATAAGTGTAAACGGCTTCATGGTCATTCGTTTCACGCGACTATCTATGTCACTGGGCCGGTAGATGAGGCCAGTGGTTGGGTGATGGATTTTGCTGATATCAAACAAGCCTGCGAACCGGTATATAAAGCGTTGGATCATCGCTATCTTAATGACATTCCCGGACTGGAGAACCCGACTAGCGAAAATATCGCTCGCTGGATATGGCATCAGCTACAACCAACATTGCCTATGCTGAGTAAAATAGAGGTTCGCGAAACCTGTACTAGCGGTTGCATTTATCAGGGCGAGTAAATAGCAGGGTGTCTGAACCTGCTTTAAAAGCCAATTTTGGGCCTTACGTTCGAGGCTGAACCGGCTCTCTTGAGTAACACGGATAATTTCTTCAAGAATTGTCACACCCGGCATGGCTTTAACACAAGCATCTTCATACATCGTTCTCATGCCATCAGTTGGGGCAATGCACTCGATCTCGACCGCCGCAGCATGCTTTAAAACATGCTCTCTCACCGTGTCAGTGATCGACAACAATTCCATAATACTCAGGCGCCCCCCATAACCGGTGCCACCACATTGCTCACAGCCCTTAGGCCGATACAACCAAATATATTCGCCGCCACCCAGTTCGCGCAACCGAAACTCCTTAATTTGGCCTTCGTTTGCCGCGTAAGCCTCTCAGCAGACCAGGCAGGTTTTAGGTACCAGGCGAATGACTGGGGCCCACTGGCCATATCCCGCAGTTGTTCGACGTTGTAGTCGGCAATCAAATCAAGCCAGGCGTGATCGCTCCCGGTCCCGCCTGGCTTGCTCGCGTACAATTTATCAATAGCGACCTGGAGCTCGGACTGAACGCCAACACAAAGAAGCACTTGCTTGGCACTGGCCCGTTCCACTGCTCGTACCGGGTAATCAAGGCTCGGATCAACGACCACCAATTCTATGCAGTCGTCAGTTTCAGACAGAGGAATGATTTTTTGTTCCTTGAGAAAGCGTAGCGGTAAGGTTTCACTGCACACCGGTTCATCAGGATAGTCGCCCGGCGTTATCAGGCGCACCTCGAAAGATGGCTGGGATGCCGCCCGTTGCTGGCAATTATACGCACCGGACATGACAGAAGAAATCAGGCCTTGAGTTTTGTTAAGATGGGCCACCAACTCATTTGCGATCTCAGACTTTTAACCTCGATGAAATTCACCATCGTTATTCTCGGCGCACCCTACACCGACGAAGCCGCTGAAAGCGCCTTTCGTTTTACTCAGGCCGCGCTCGAAAAAAATCACCAGATCTATCGTTTATTCTTTTACCACGACGGTGTCCACAATGCCTCAAGCCTGATCACCCTACCCCAGGACGAAATTCAGCCTGCTCAACGCTGGGCCAACTTGATTGCTCAATACGACCTTGAGGCTATCGTTTGCATCGCCTCGTCTCTGCGTCGGGGCCTGTTAAACGAAACCGAGGCGAAACGCTTTTCCAAACCCGCCTCCAACCTGACGCCCGGTTTTAAGCTGGCAGGACTGGGTGATCTAGTCGATGCCGCTCAGCAATCAGATCGCCTGATCACTTTTGGGCCGACATCATGAACGACAAGCGTATATTGCTGGTTTGCCGCATTGCACCTTATGGCAATTCGCTGGCCAGAGAATCATTAGAAACGGCCCTCGCCGCGGGTGCCATGGGCGCGAAAATCACCCTGCTATTCCTTGACGAAGGCATTTGGCAGCTAGTCGGACAACACAAACCCGAGACTATAGGCCACAAAAATCACGCTGCCATGTTGAGCGCCCTGCCCCTCTACGACATCGAACAGGTCCTCGTTGATCAGGACTCCGTAGACAAACGTAATATAGGCAGCGCGGAACTAAGCGAGATAGCTGAGCTAATTGATGGTCACCGAGTCAAAGAAATATTCGCTGACCATGATGTTGTTTTGAGCTTCTGATGATCCTGCATACCGTTAACAAATCCCCGTACAGCAGCCAATGTCTGTCAGACTGCCTGAATCGAGTATCAGCGGGTGATAAAGTTATTTTGATTGAAGATGGGGTTTACGGAGCTACCATCGCCACCGATGCACTGCCCTCACTGCATAGCTTTATACAACGCTTATTAGCATCCCAGGTTGGCTTTTATACCTTACGCCCAGATGCAGAAGCACGGGGTCTAGAAGCTATCTCAGAACAATCCGCATTCAAATTGCTTAGCGACCATGAATTTGTTGATCTGGTCGTTGAGGCCAACAAAGTGCTTAACTGGTATTGAGTACCCGCCATGACGGATGTAAACACTAAAGCCCTGAGCGTAGATGACGATGGTCATCTCCTGTCTCTTAACGACTGGAGCCAGGCTGTAGCCGAGGTTCTGGCTGAACAGGAGAGTATCGTACTCGATGACAGACATTGGGAGATTATTGAACTACTGCGAGAGTTCTACGCTACCTTCGAGCTATCCCCCGCCATGCGCCCGCTGGTTAAATTCGTCAAACTAAAGTTGGGTAAAGACAAGGGCCGCAGTATTTATCTGATGCAACTATTTCCACCCAGCCCAGCCAGAGTGGCCAGTAAAATTGCCGGGCTGCCAAAACCGGAGAATTGTCTCTAACGCTTGTCGTTTCCTTCAGCCAACAATTTGCAGCCAATAAGTTCAAAACCGACCATCAAGCTACAGCTACAGATCGAACCCGATCCAGCTCAGCATCTTCATACAGGCGCGAAGTAGTCAAAAACCGCAGGCCCAAAGGGATCTCCAGAGAAAAACTGGCACCCCGCCCCGCTACAACATCAACAATGGTTTCACAGTTTTTATAATATTCAAACTGATCACCACCCATGTAAAACTTGCAGCCGTGGATTTCTCCCAGGCAAACATCACGGGCACCGATTTTGAAGTCATCAATGGCAAAACACATCGGTGCCGTGCCATCACAACAACCACCGCTTTGGTGAAACATCAGCTCGCCGTGTTTTTCCCGCAGTTGATCGATCACCTTCTCAGCGGCAGGGGTGATACTGACTCGCTCGACGTATCCGCCTTCTTCAAATTCTTCGCTCGCCATATCGTCACCCCTCCAAGCCGCATTTTAAGGTCAGCTTACTCAGCAAGTTGCTGCCTAGAAAAAGCCCATTTTGTTTTTGTTGTAGGACACCAGCACGTTTTTAGTGTTGCGATAGTTATTCAGCATCATGTGATGATTCTCACGACCGATACCGGAGTTTTTGTAGCCACCAAACGATGCTCCAGATGGATAGACATGATAACAATTCACCCATACCCGGCCGGCTTCGATGCCATCTATAAAATTCTGAGCCTGATGAATATCTCGAGTCCAAACCCCGGAACCCAGGCCATAAAGGGTGTCGTTGGCAATTTCCAGGGCTTCGGCCTCATCTTTAAAGGTGGTCACACTTAGCACCGGCCCAAAAATTTCTTCCTGGAAGATGCGCATCTTGTTGTGACCCTTGAAGACGGTTGGCTCGATATAGTAACCACCGGGGTATTGATCGTGATTAAAAACATTACCGCCGCATAGCAACTCGGCACCTTCCTGCTTGCCGATATCCAGGTAACTCATAATCTTCTGGTGCTGATCGTTGGACGCCTGAGCACCCATCATGGTGGTCAATTCATAGGGGTCGCCCATGGTGATCGCTGCAACGCGGGGCAGACATTTCGCCATGAACTTCTCATAGATGCTTTCCTGAATCAGCGCCCGAGATGGGCAAGTACAAACCTGGCCCTGATTCAAGGCAAATAGCACCAGACCTTCGATGGCTTTGTCGAGAAATTCATCGTCTTCGGCCATAACGCTTTCGAGGAAGATGTTTGGTGACTTACCGCCCAGCTCCAGTGATACCGGAATAATGTTTTCCGACGCATACTGGCTGATCAAACGGCCGGTTGTAGTTTCACCAGTGAAAGCGATCTTTTTAATACCGGGATGACTGGCCAGGGATTTACCCGCTTCAGCACCAAAGCCATTGACCACGTTGAGCACACCCGGCGGCAGTAGATCACCGATAATCTCAAGCATAATCAAAATAGACACTGGGGTTTGTTCCGCAGGCTTAAGCACCATGCAATTACCTGTCGCCAGAGCGGGAACAATTTTCCACGCAGCCATAAGCAGAGGGAAGTTCCAGGGAATAATCGCGCCCACAACGCCGAGGGGTTCGTGGACCTCCATGCTCACCAGCTCGGGATCAATATGGGTAACGCTACCGGCCTCAGTGCGAATACAACCAGCGAAATAACGGAACTCGTCGATAACCAGGGGTAAATCCGCACCCAGAGTTTCACGGATACCTTTGCCGTTATCACAGGTTTCGACAACCGCTATTTGCTCGATATTTTCCTCGATGCGATCAGCGATACGGAACAACAACATGCTGCGCTCGGCGGCGGTGGATTTGCTCCAGGTAGCAGCGGCTTCCCAGGCGGCATCAATCGCCAGGTCAATATCCTTGCTGTTGGACTGAGGAATACGGGTCACCAACTCGCCATCAATGGGCGAGGTGTCTTCAAAATAATTGCCATCGACCGGTGGCACCCATTTGCCGCCGATGTAATTTTCGTACTGGTCTTTAAAAACTGGTCGTTGGTATGACATGGTCTTCCCCGTTCTTTGATTTATAGATTAGTTTGCTTATTTATTAGGTGGTCTTGTTTACAGAGCCTGCTTGCTGGTCTTGTTTACAGACCTTGCCTTACAGACCTAGCCTCCTGGCATTAACTCCCCGTTTTTTATTCTGCTCTCTATACAGACGCAAATCCGCTAGATCGCTGGCGATTATGTTACTAGATCGGACTCAACACAAGAACAGGCAGCGCCGCTCACGAAGCCAGATGAATAATGATCTTACGCTGCCCCCCCTGACGCCGATGTTCCCACAAAAAAACACCCTGCCAGGCACCCAGTGCGAGCTTATTGTCGACAATCGGAATCGCCGGGCTAGTCGCTGTTAACGCCGCTTTAATATGGGCGGGCATATCATCAGCCCCCTCAAGGGTGTGGGTGTATAGGGGATCATTCTCAGGCACCAGGCGATTCAGCCAGGCTTCCAGGTCATGGCGAGCCGAAGCATCGTAGTTTTCCTGAATCAATAAGCTTGCAGAAGTATGCTGGATATAAAGGGTGCACAGGCCTTCGTACCAACCTGCTTCATCCACTACCTGTACGATAGCGTCGGTAATATCATGCAAGCCCTGCCCATCGACAGCTACCGTGATCGTTTTAATCATCTTCCCGTACTCACCTTATATATTGTGGAATCGGTCAAAGCCTTACCCGTACACAGGCCCATATGCCGTTATAATAGACCACATTAGCGACTGACAGATGTCCACTTTCCCGGTAACTGGGCGAGGTTTCAGCCCCGCAAACCCATTCCGATTAAGCCTTTATTGCAAGAGAGATTTCGTGACCCTATTCAACAAATCGAACAAATCCGCAAATCCCGATCCTTCCCAGTACCAGAATCAACTCAAGAAAAAACTGTTAACCGTAAAAAAGCAATTTGAAAACATTGCCTTACCTAACATCGAAGTCTTTGGCTCCGAACCCATCCACTATCGTCTGCGCTGCGAATTTAAAATCTGGCACGAAGGAAATCTTGCCCACTACGCCATGTACCACCCCGGTGACTATAAAAAACCCTATATCATCGAGGACTTCACAGTGGCTTCCGAGCTGATCAATTCGCTTATGCCGCCCTTGCTTAGCGCAATTAACGCCAGTGATATTCTGCGCCGCCGCTTATTCAGTGTTGAATTCCTGACCACACTCAGCGGCCAGGCACTGATCACCCTGCTCTACCACCGTCCTCTCGATGACATCTGGGAGGCCGAAGCCGTCGCGCTAACAAAAACATTGGCTGCCGATATTATTGGCCGCAGCCGCAAACAAAAAATCGTGCTCAATAAAGACTACGTCACTGAAACTCTGAATGTCGCGGGCAAGGATTATCACTACCAGCAGATTGAAACCGGCTTCACTCAGCCCAACGGTCGGGTCAATGAAAAAATGCTCAGCTGGGCGGTGGACAAAAGCCGATTATTTGGTGGTGACTTACTTGAACTCTACTGCGGCAACGGAAATTTCACCCTGCCCCTCGCTCAAAACTATAAGCGCGTATTTGCCACAGAAATCGCCAAAGTCTCGGTCAACTCAGCACTGTTTAATCTCGATAAAAACCAGATAAATAATGTTGAATTAGTGCGAATGTCCAGTGAAGATATTACCCAGGCCCTGCAAAAAGTTAGGCCCTTTCGCCGACTAAAGCAGATCGATCTGGATAACTACAAGTTCTCAACCGTGTTTGTCGATCCACCTCGCGCTGGCCTGGATGACGAAACTCTCGACCTACTGCACCGCTTTGATAATATTATTTATATCTCCTGCAATCCGACAACTCTGCACGAAAACTTATCGGTGCTCACTAAGCATTACGATATCAAGCATTTTTCTATCTTCGATCAGTTTCCTTACACTCCCCATGTGGAGTGTGGCACCGTTTTAAATAGGCGACACGATCATCATTGATGTAAAAACACAGGGGTCACAATGAGGCTCGCCCGATTGATTTATATATGATGCGCCCTTTCTCTCCCCCATTTAAGGCCAGCTTCATTGATCTTAAAATTACCTTACTGATACACTGGAATTTTCAACCACACGCCAATAGATCAAAAGAATAATCGCCCCCGCCAAACAGAGTGATGCATTGGTAAATATTAGCTCACCATGTATAAGAAACTGTTGCCTCAATGAGGAGGATATCTGTCTAGGCTGTTTTCGCAGTCTTGATGAGATTCTTCAATGGCGAGCGGTAACTGACCCACAGAAACAGGAAATCATTCGTCTTGCTGAAGTGCGACATACTCAACATCGCCTTAAATATCAGAAGTATATGGATTTAAGCCTGGGCAAGGATGGAGGCGGGTAGAGTCAATGGATACAAAAGCACCAGCCGCTTTGCCTTAGGTGCTGGATGAGTCCTGAGGTAGAATCCCCCTCGATGACACGCCCCGACACTGACCAATATCGCGAGCTTTTTCTCTACGACATCCCGATGATGGATACCCGCGCACCTGTTGAATTTAACAAAGGTGCCTTTCCTTGCAGCGAGAATATTCCGCTGCTGGATGATCAACAACGTCAGGCAGTAGGCACTTGCTATAAACAAAAAGGCCCAAATGCGGCGATAGAGCTTGGTTGGCAATTGGCAACGCCAGCGATTCGAAGCCAACGTATCGCTGCCTGGCAGAATTTTATAGAGCGCCATCCTGGGGGCTACCTGTATTGTTTTCGCGGGGGATTACGTTCACGTTTGAGTCAGCAATTGGTGTGGGAAGCTGGTTTTCCTTATCCGTTGGTTAAGGGCGGCTATAAAGCTATGCGCCGCTTCCTGATTGATGAATTAGATCGACACTGCGCAGAGACCCTGCCGCTGGTATTGGTGGCCGGGCGAACGGGTACAGGGAAAACCCGAGTATTGAAGGACTTATCGCGAGCTATCGATCTGGAGGCAATGGCCAATCATCGTGGCTCGGCCTTTGGCCGTCAGTTATCCCCACAACCGAGCCAAATCGACTTTGAAAATAGTTTGAGCATTGCTGTTATGAAACAAGCTCACCGGCATCAAGGGCCATTTTTTGCCGAAGATGAAGGTCGTATGATCGGCGGTGTTAATTTACCGATGCATTTCCTTGAGGCCATGCAACAAGCACCTTTGGCTGTATTGGAAACGCCCATCGCTGAGCGCATCGAAATTGTTTTGAACGACTACATCATTCAGGCCTATCCTCAGTATCAGAGCCAATTTGGTGAGGAGGAAGGGCCCGCAAAATTTCGTGAGCAAATTCTTGATAACCTCAGCCGTATCCGCAGACGCCTGGGTGGCGAGCGCTTTAAATATCTGCACGCTGAATTCACAGATGCCCTTACGCACCTCGAAAAGCGCGGTGATGCCGGAGGTTTTAGAGCGGGTATTAAGCTGCTACTGAGTGATTACTACGACCCCATGTACGACTATCAACAATCTCAACGCCAGGGCCGCGTAATTTTTCGAGGGCAACAGGATGAATTGAGCCGATGGGCAGAAGGCTATTGTCCATCCGTATAAATGCGGGAGAAAAAATGTCTCGGGGGACCAGGTTTAGGAGAAAACTGACCTGGCAGATTTAAGCTCAATTAAATCACCTCTAAATTCGATCTGAAATAAGGATAATACTCGTGGGATTATTGACTGCTTTAGCAGCACTGCTCGTCTCTTTTAGCTCATACAGATTTAATTCACACAGAAAAACTAAAAATATATGTTGGCTCCCATAGCCATGGAAGCGTCAGCGCCTGTCTATAAAGACCTTATTCTTATTGGTGGCGGTCATAGCCATGCCCTGGTATTAAAAATGTGGGCGATGCAACCCTTGCCCGGCGTTCGGTTGACGCTTATTTCACCACAGGTCTTAACACCTTATTCAGGGATGTTGCCCGGCTTGATTGCAGGGCATTATGCGCTTGAAGATACCCATATTGATTTGATGCGGCTGTGCCAATTTGTCAAGGCTCGGTATATTCAGGCCACCGTAAGTGGCATTAATTTAATCACTAAAGAAATTAAATTTGCTGAGCGGACAGCCCTGGGTTTTGATTTGGTGTCGATTAATACCGGCATTAATCCAGACTTAGGCACTCCCGGCGCGCAGGAGTTCGCGACGCCCGTTAAGCCGATTGCTGATTTTCATCCACGCTGGCAGGCATTACGCGAGACTTTGCGTCGGGATTCAGCGAAAGATGACGATCAATATTCCAATATAAGGCCTTATCGAATAACCATTGTCGGTGGTGGTGCGGCTGGCGTTGAGCTTATTCTGGCGATGCATTTTTCACTTAGCAATGACAAAACAATTAAGCGCCCCATCGAATTCAGACTCGTTCAGCAGGGTAGTGGTTTGCCAGAAAATTATCCGCCACGCCTACAACGCAAAGTGGCGCAATTGTTTGCTCGTCACCAGATTCAGGTAACCAACAATACTCGCGTTGAACGGGTAGATAACACTAGTCTATATGGGGCTAATGGTGAGCAAGTGTCATTCGATACCTTGTTCTGGTGCACAAACGCCTCCGCTGCGCCCTGGGTCAGGCAAACAGATCTGGATCTTGATGAACACGGCTTTATCGTTGTTAACCAATATTTGCAGTCGAGTAGCCACGATTGTGTTTTCGCTGCCGGGGACATAGCCCAACAACAAAACTTTGATCGCCCACGGGCGGGTGTGTTCGCTGTTCGTCAGGGGCCTGTTCTGTTTAAAAATTTACGTCATGCACTACTAAAAAAGAAGCTTAAAGCTTTCCGCCCCCAAGCCACCTTCTTAAGCTTGTTAGCCTGTGGTGACCGCTATGCTCTGGGATGTCGGCCTGGCAGTGTCCTTCCCAGTTTTGGTGGTCGCTGGGTGTGGCGTTGGAAAAACCAGATCGATCAAAAATTTATGGGAATGTTTAGCCAATTATCTCTCGTGCCAACAATGCCGGATGCTAATTTTGTATCGGAAGCTATTAGCAGTGCATATCACAATGAAGATAGCCCCAGTATCTCAATGCGCTGCGGCGGCTGCGGCGCAAAAGTTGGCGCATTGATATTAAACAGGGTGATGAAAAGTCTGGAGCCCGTAACTCATAAGGGTGTGGTGTTGGGCTTGCACGCACCGGATGATGCCAGTGCAGTACGAATCCCCCCTGAGCAGCTTCTGGTGCAGAGTGTCGATGTTTTTCGTGCCCTACTGGATGACCCTTATGTGCTTGGACAAATTTCCGCCCAACACGCGCTGAGTGATGTATTCGCTATGAATGCCACCCCGCACAGCGCGCTGGCGATTGCTACCTTACCTTATGCTGGTGAATCCATCGTTGAGCGGGATTTATTGCAGGTGATGAGCGGTGCACTTGATGTGCTGAACCAAAATGCTTGTGCGTTGATAGGGGGGCATACCAGCGAAGGTGCGGAATTAAGCCTTGGCTTTACGGTCAATGGCATTTGCTCTGAGGAGCAATTATTACAAAAAACTCAACCGCAATTAGGCCACCGTTTAATTCTTACCCAGGCGCTTGGCACCGGCGCATTGTTTGCTGCTCATGCCCAATTGCAGGCCAAAGGCGTCTGGATAGCGAAAGCTATAGAGGCCATGCTGCAATCCAACCGCGCGGCTGGGACTATTTTTTATAAGTACAACGCCAGTGCCTGTACCGATGTTACTGGTTTTGGTTTGTTGGGTCATTTGATGGAAATGCTGAAACCCTCGGGCCTAGGAGCAACTATTACGCTGAATCAATTGCCGATACTGGATGGTGCGCTCGAATGCTTTAAAAAAGGCATTAGCAGCAGCCTTCAAGTACAGAATATTCGGGTACGGCGAAGCATTGCAGATATTGAACGTTGGAGCAAAGACCCGGTTTGTCCTTTGCTCTTTGACCCGCAAACATCAGGTGGTTTATTGGCCAGTGTGCCAATGGACGATGTCGATAACTGCCTTCAAGATTTACGCAACGCGGGCTATCACCGAGCACAAGTTATTGGCACTGTTAGGCCTTTAGATAGCATTGAAGGTGGACAGATATTTTTACAGTAAAAAAAAGTTTTATCTAAACGAAAATATTATTAACACCTGAAATCATCGGGTGATTTCAGGTGAGTCTAGAAGAGACTTAATCGTATCAACAAACTCATGCTCGCCTTACTATATTTTGTATTAGCCTGTTAATAGGATATGCTATTGGCTCCAGAGATAGAAAACAAGAATCATTGTGAACAAAAAAAGCCCAAGCCTTATGACTTCTGGAATACCGTGCTGATCGTACTGGCTGGGCATCTTGGTGTGAGGACGACGGAACGGCGTAAAAAGGACTGTGAGCGGGCCAACGGAGTCAATGTGTTTATCGTGGCAGTGATGTATTTTTTGCTGGTTATTATTGCTTTGATAGTGCTGGTTAATCATATTGCGGGGCAATAAAGGGCTAGCGTTTACTCAATATGTTAGTCGGGCAGCCAATACGCTCTAGCTCCAGCCTGGTAAGTGTTCGGCTTTGCCTCAGAAGTAAGTCTTGATCGAGCTTTAGAGTGCCGATGGACAGGCGACATAGTTTCAGGACTCGTTTTTGATGTGCCCAGTAAGGTCCTGGCCTGTCAGCTATTGCGGCTAAACGTCAGATCCTGTCGGCTCGAATCCCATCAATCCATAAATGTAAACTGACGGGCATCTATCAGAGCGGGTGTTGTTAAGGACGTCGTAGGTGTTTTTTTGACTGTCATATCGAAACTCCTGTTATAAATTTATAACTAGGTAGTTTGCAGACAATGCCAGACACGTATCACGCTAACATCCTTGAGTTATCACATTTGTATCCCGATCAAAGATATTTTCATTAGTGCACAAGCGAGTCCATTGAGAGAAGCATACGAGCCAGGACACCCTTGCCGTATAATCCCCGCCTTACACCCCTGTCTCCAGGCACCTGACCAATAGCCATGACTGCGTCTTTATGAATCTGCTATTACTCGAAGATAACGACTTTGTCAGTGAAGGCATTGCTGAAATTAGCGGTCGTCGGTATGAGCACATCGTCAACATTCTTAAACCAGACCCTGGCGGCACTATCAAAACCGGTCTAATCAATGGCAATACTGGTATCGCTACGGTTCTCGTTATAGAAAAAACCAAACTCAAGCTAAAAGTTGACTTGCTAAACGAGCCAGAACCGCCCTTACCCGTCACCTTATTGTTAGCCTTACCCCGGCCAAAAATGCTCAAACGTATTTTGCAGACTTGCGCAGCTCTGGGTGTTAATCGCTTATATTTGATCAATAGTTATCGTGTTGAAAAGAGTTACTGGCAAAGTCCCTGGCTAGAAACGAAAGCCATTGACGGGCAATTGCGACTTGGGCTCGAACAGGCTGGCACCACCACCCTGCCCCAGGTGGAATTACGCAAACGCTTTAAACCTTTTGTGGAGGATGAACTTGATACAATCGCAGGCAAGACCACCCGCCTGCTTGCTCATCCCTATCACCATCAACCCGCACCGGTTTCGCTGAACCAGGCGTCTACCCTGGCAGTCGGACCTGAAGGTGGTTTTATTGCTTACGAAATAGATAAACTGGTCGAATTGGGCTTCACACCGGTAAGCCTCGGCAAGCGCATACTGAAAGTAGAAACGGCCGTTACCGCTCTATTGAGCAGGCTGTACACATGAATAGAGAACATATGACTAAAGAACACATGAACCAAGAACGTCTGGGTAAACAGGACATGAACGACCCACAGATAAATAAGCAACAAATAAGTGACCAACAGCTTCCGGAGAATGGCCCCGACGTTCCCTTCCCGCCTGCGATCCACCCAGCGCTAGCAATTGGGGCAGGCTACTTTTTGCAACGCTTTATACCCTTGCCACAACCAGCACATACTTCATTTACTATCACCGGTTCAGTATTTTTTGTCGTTGGTATCGTGCTAATTGGCTGGTCTCTTAGCACATTGCGAAAATTCGAAACCACGGCCTTGCCACATCAGCCTGCTAAATTCCTGGTCAGCAGCGGCCCCTATCGCTTTAGTAGAAATCCCATTTACCTGGCATTTTTATTGCTGACTCTGGCCAGCGCTGTAGCTACGGGTAACCTGTGGACATTGCTAACACTGCCCGTCGTTATGGTTCTGCTAAGCATCTACGCGATACGCCCCGAAGAAATACATTTACAAAAAACCTTTGGCGAGGACTATAAAGATTATGCCCATCGAGTAAGAAGATGGTTATGAGTTTTTATTAGCACGAAAATACAGTCAATTCTTTCGGGTAGTCCCCTTCTACAGCTGTCGACGTTGCTCATAGACCTTCTTCCAATGAGCCCCTTTTTTATTAACCACCTCTGTTTCAAAATAGTGCTTCATACGGCGCTGATCGTCCTTATTATCTTTTAATGCGGCCCCGATCAAAAAGTGCACCAGGTCATCAAGCTGCATGGCACCATTTCGATAATAATAAGCGTGGACACCCATGGCGTGAGCTACAGAAACAGCTTCCGCCGTTGACATCACTGTTGCCGCCAAACGATCCGTACTACGACCGTCTAAAGTTTGGCCATTACGAAGTTCATGAAAAATAGTGACCAGAGCTTCAATTGTTTGCGGGTCGGGTGTTACATCAACCCCCGACTGGCGAATCAGTTTTTCAGCTTCTCGCGCCACAACATCTATTTCATCATTGATATCGAGAATTGGATAAACAGTTTCAAAATTCATACGACGCTTCAGAGCCGCACTCATTTCATGAACACCTTTGTCGAGAGAATTGGATGTGGCGATGATATTGAAGCCTTCTCTGGCAAACAGAACCGAGTGGTCGTTGCCCAATTCTGGCACCTGTATCTGTCGTTCCGACATAATCGACAGAATGGCATCTTGAATAAATGGAGGACAACGCGCAATTTCTTCAAAGCGCACTAATTGGCCATTTTCCATACCTCGATAAATAGGCCCCGGTATCAGGGCTTCTATTGACGGGCCGGTAGTTTTTAACAGGGCCTCATTCCAACTATAGAGCAGCTGTCTAGTATCGGTAATCGCGCCACCTTGAATCGTGAGGGTGGATTGTCCAGAAATGGCGCAGGCCAGCAATTCGGACAACCAGGATTTAGCCGTACCCGGTTGTCCGATCAGCATGGCACCTCGATTAGTCGCGATACTAATAATAATTCGGCTGACTAATTCCTGGGCAGCGACAAACTTTTTTTCGATACCCAGCGGCTTGTCACCCAATATAAATTTTTCTACCATCAACGGCGATAATTTCCAGCCGGGAGGAATCGGACCAGGATCCTTCCTCACCAGTTTTTCCAGTTCATCCTCGTAGACATGTTCGGCAGGAGGGCGCTGAATTTGGCTTTTGCTCATACCTTATCCTTTCAGTTTTTATCTTCCCATTGCCACCGAGCTTCGGGAGCCATGCGCTCAGCGGGCAGTATGCGGGGCAATTCAGAGAGTGGGATATTGCCTTGAATAACGTGATCAAGAGCGCTATCGCGCATGGTCACCAGGCCGCAGTCCAGCGCTAATTTGCGCAGCTCCGCGACTGGTATCTGGCGCGATATAGCATTGCGCAAATCGGTATTGGCCCGCATATATTCAACAACGGCAACCCGTCCACGAACCCCCGTGCCACCACACCGTTCACAGCCCTTACCAATGTAGGCTCGAAAGCTATCGGGTGTGCCATTTGGGAATACTTCTTCAAGTATTTCGGGTTCAAGCTCCGCAATTTCGCGGCAATCAGGACAAATTTTCCTGGCCAGGCGCTGGGCGATAACGGCCAGTAACTCACTGGCTAGAGAGTTGGGGTGAACGCCGAGATCATAGAGTCGCTGCATGGCATCCACTGCGTCGTTGCAATGCAGTGTAGATAACACCACGTGACCCGTCTGGGAGGCCCTTATTGCTTCCAGGGCAGTCTCCTGATCCCGTATTTCGCCCACCAGGATGACGTCGGGATCCTGACGCACGAAGGAACGCATAGCATCGGCAAAGCTAAAACCAATTTCAGGACGAACCCGAGTTTGCTGGATATTGTCGATTGAATATTCTATAGGATCTTCGACAGTAATCACCTTACGCGTGCCGTCAGCAGCCAATAATTGCAGACCCGCGTATAGGGTCGTACTTTTCCCGGAGCCGGTAGGGCCAACCACCAGCACCAGCCCAGCCGGATCACGCAAAAGTCGTTGATAGCTTTCCGAAATGGCTGGCGACAAACCCAATTTTGCAATACTGATCAATTCCGAGTTCTGTGGCAGCAAACGGATAACCACGTGTTCACCATGAAGGGACGGCTGTACCTGGATACGCAAATCAAACAAGGAGCTACCAACACGTAAGCCCGAGCGCCCGCCCTGAGGTAAGCGCCGTTCCGCGATATTAAGCTCTGCACGTATTTTGATCACATTGACCAAACCCTTCAGCTCTTGGGGGTCGAGGACGTAGTGGTTAAGATCATGTAGTTCTCCGTCAACGCGCAAACGAACCCTACCCTGACCCTTATATTGTTCAAGGTGGATATCACTGGCACGTGCGGCGACGGCGTCCAGTAATAAGGCCTCGAAAATGGTAACCAGATGCGCTTCCACCTCGGGCCTAAGGTGACCAAACATATCCAGACCTTCTGGGACAACACTCTCCTCAGCGGGAATCGATGCAGGCTTATTACGCGGCTGGCAAAGATCAACCGCTGACCACAGGCGGCGAAAATCCGTGGGGGTAACCAGCACCTTTTCCACTTTGTTATGAGGAAACACCTGCTGGATTTCGACCATGGCCGCGTTCGGGTTGTCCGTTGCGACCTTCAGAGAATGGTTTTCGAGATAAAGCGGCATTAAGCGTTGATGGTCTAAAAAGGCCTTGGAGCAAATGCCAAAATATTTTGGATCTACCTTTTTTAACAAATCTTCTACTTCACCTAGCGGCAGACCGTACTGTTTTGCCAGCGAATGGTACAGCTCAAAATCATTTAGCTTATTTAACTGGCGAACCTCTTCAAGAATAGTGCTGCCCCTGGTTTTAGCGAGACGATGTGCCTGGCCGAGTAATTCATCGGTAACAAAGCCCAGCTCGATCAGAATCTCATCCTTATCCTGAATAAAATCCACATAGCCATGTTCACTTCGAGTCAAATGATGTTGACCGTCGTTAGTATATTTCACCAACATCAACAAAGACGCTTCAGCGTATTCAATACAAACCAATTGCCCTCCTGGTGATAGCTGTTTAAGCAGGGCAGATTTATCTTCAATATTCGGCGTGGATACGAGGATGATATCAAAAGGTGAATCTTTAGGCGCACCGCCACTGCCATCACCCTGATGAACCACCACATTTTCGATGCCTAAACTGGATAACTTGTCAGTTATCGCAGTAGCCAGAGAAGCTATCTTCTCAATAGCGACGACCTGCCGAGCTACTCGAGAAAGTACCGCGCAGCCATAACCCAAACCTGCACCTACCTGTAATATCCTGGGATTGGGCGGCAATATCACTACGCTTAATATACGACGAAGATTCTCCGCAGAAGGAATGCTGCGGCCGACAACAAGACCTTCGTCCTGATTAGTGATAAACGAGTTCCGGTCTACCTGAGTTAGGGCGGCGTCAATACGCGGATCCACCCAGTATTGAGAATCAGAATACTTTTGTCGATGAATTGCAGAGTTTTTTATCGGCACGGCCTCGTTAGACTCCATACGTTAAGTTATTAAGGTATGGAGTCTAACGGACAATAACGACTTATCACCTGTCTTAGCTCAATAATTTTACTTCTAGTCATTGGCTTCAACCTGCCCCTGCCTAATCGCCCCAACTGAGAAACCATGCTTAGATACAAGTGACAAGAATTATCGTGTCTACTGTTGGTTTAACTCGGCGCTGTACGTATAATCTATTAAACGATCGTTTAGTAGGTTGCCGCCGTGAGTAAAAATCTCAAAAAAGGCCGCCCAGACATCCTCGACCGGGTGACGCCTCTGTTCGCTCGCCTGGGATACAATGGGGTATCTATGCGCGACCTGGCTTCTGCCGTTGGAGTCACCCCTGCAGCGCTTTATTACCACTTCAAAAGTAAGGACGAGCTTTACACTCAGGCAATCAGCCGAGTATTTGAGCAGAAAACTAGTGCCGCCAAAGCGATTATGAACGACGAACAGGAGCCGGGCGAAAAGCTCCAAATATTTATTGCCTGGTTTGTCCGCGCTTTGAATAAAGACAAGGACTTCCGTAAATTACTACAATGGGCCATGCTCGATACTGACTCAAAGCGCCTGAAAAAACTCACTAAAAATACCTTTCAGGATTTGTTTGGCACAATCAAGAATATAGGTGAATCCTTCAGACAACAGTACGATCCCCATCTGCTCGCAGTGTCGATTATAGGTCTGGTTTTGTATCACGCCGAAAGCAGTGTTACCCAACAAAAACTGAGCAGTGAAAAACTGGGGCAAGACAACGCTGAAACCATCGCCAGGCACATTACTGCGCTGCTAGAAAACGGTTTACTCACTCATTAATCACTTAGCTAGAAACTGCATCTATATGAAAATATTTTCTTTACCTTGCGCTCGGCGCTTTTTAATTTCTTTTTTGGCAATTCTGTTAGCAATAACAACCTTAAGTGCCTGTGAAAACGACCACACTGACGCCCTCTCCAGCGAAGGTAAGACCTGGCAAAGCCCTGTCATCACAGTACGAGAACAAACCCTGGCCGATGAATATACAACCATCGGCTCGGTTGTGGCGGATAGAAATATAAATATTTCATCTCGCGTCAGCAGCTATATAAGCCAATTGGCCGTGCAGGAAGGCGAGTCCATTCGTGTCGGGCAATTACTCATTGTTCTCGATAATGAGGAACTCGATAATCAAATTAATCAAGCCCGGGCGGCGGTGTCGGCAGCGCAGGCAGTGTTGGCAGATGTCAGCTCTGATCTCACCCGTTTTAATAATTTACTGGAGCAAGGCAGTATTTCCGCTATCAAAGTCCGAAAAACTCAGCTCCAAAAAGCCACTGCAACAGAGAACCTGAAGGCCGCAAAGGCGGCACTTTCCCTCGCTGAATCTCAAGGTCAATATACCCGAATACTCAGCCCCACTGATGGGATTGTCACCAAACGGCACTTACAGATCGGCAGCCTAACCACGCCGGGAATGCCCTTATTAACCATTGAATCAAGGGATAAGCTGAAATTTGAAACCTACGTTGCCGAAAGTCAGCTGGCGAATATAAACATTGACGACAGCGTCGAGCTCGAGATCGATAACATCGCTGAACCGGTTATGGGCAAGATCACACAAATTATCTATGCCGGTGATCCGGTCACACGCAGCTACAAGGTCAGCATCGCACTGCCTGTCAAAATAGAATCTATAAAAACCGAATCTGAAAACGAAGTGGCGGGGAAAAGACAGCCCGGCAAAGCAGGTTTATATACCGGCATGTTTGGTCGAGCCACGTTTATCGTTGGTCACAG
>JAHRWI010000039.1 GCA_019090225.1 Porticoccaceae bacterium | reverse complement strand
GGCATTCTGCCCATCGACTCTCTGGAATTGCTTGAGCAGAATCGCGGCAGTCAGTACCTCGAAGTCGACAAATCTCAAACCCTCGACTGGGATAGCCTGCGCGCCACCGTGCAAAGCCAGGGCATGCGCAACTCCAATGTCATGGCCATTGCGCCCACCGCCACCATCGCCAACATTACCGGCGTTAGCCAGTCCATAGAGCCGACTTACCAGAACCTCTATGTAAAATCTAACCTCTCTGGCGAGTTCACCGTGGTCAACAGTTACCTGATTCACGACCTCAAAGAGCGCGGTCTCTGGGATGAGGTCATGGCCAATGACCTGAAATATTTCGACGGCTCTGCCCAGCCCATCGACCGTATCCCGGACGACCTCAAAGCTTTGTATGCCACCGCCTTTGAAGTCGGCCCCCAGTGGATTGTCGATGCCGCCAGTCGCCGCCAGAAATGGCTCGACCAGGCCCAGAGCCTCAACCTCTATCTGGCCGAAGCCAATGGCAAAAAGCTCGACATGACCTACCGCATGGCCTGGTATCGTGGTTTAAAAACCACCTACTACCTGCGCTCGCTGGCAGCCACCACCACTGAGAAGTCAACCATTCAGACCGGTCAGCTCAATGCCGTCTCTTCGGGAATAGCCTCCGGTGCAGCACCAGAAAGCCAGGCTGGTCCAGCAGCTATACCAGAGGCCTGCTCGCTGGATGACCCAGACTGCGAAGCCTGTCAGTAGCTTGCTGGCAACCAGTAACTCGCGGGCAACAGAATTAATAAAGGCAGGCTGTAATATTAATGCAGACAACAACCTGCCATAAAATCAAACCGAACAAACTTGCCAGGCACCTAGTTACTTAATCACCTAAGCTCTTAGGAACTAGCAAGGACAATACCGAGGAAACACAATGTTAAGTTGGGACGACTTTAACAGCGACGCGCCGATCAAAACCTTTAAACCCCAGGATATCCCCGCGCCCGCTCGTCAGGAAGCAATACAGCAGGAAGTACAAAAAGCAGTCGGCCTTGAGCAACAGACCAACCTTGACCAACAAGCCAGCCTTGAGCAACAGACCAGCCCTGAGCAACAAACTAACCTTGAGCAACAAGCAGAGCCAACCCAGCAGGTAACTCCAGAAACCGAGACTGTCGCGGAAGTAAGCCCCGTAGCTGCGGCCGCACCACTTGCGACAACAAGTCCAACACCTGCTCCTACTCCAACACCCAAGACAGCAGCAGTCGAAATCGACCCCAATCTCTCCCCCCTCGAACGTGCCAAAGCCAGCCTTGAAGCCCTCGACATAGAAGCCGCTGCGGCCGAACTGGAAATGGGCGCTGCGCGCATCGAAGTTGACGACAAAGCCATGATCAACTGCCGCGCCGATCTCAACCAACTGGTACCCTTTAAATACGAATGGGCCTGGCAGAAATACCTCGACGGTTGCGCCAACCACTGGATGCCCCAGGAAATCAACATGACCGCCGACGTCGCCACATGGAAGAGCGAAGACGGCCTTAGCGCCGACGAGCGTCTGATTGTTGAACGCTCGCTGGGTTACTTCTCCACCGCCGACTCCCTGGTGGCCAACAACCTGGCACTCGCCGTCTACCGGCTGATCACCAACCCGGAAGCCCGCCAGTACCTGCTACGCCAGGCCTTTGAAGAAGCTATCCACACCCACGCTTACCAATACTGTGTCGAATCACCGGCCATGGACGAAGGCGAAGTCTTCAACATGTATCGCGAGCTACCTTCCATCGCCAAAAAAGCCGCCTGGAGCCTCAAGTACACCCACTCGCTCAGCGACCCGACCTTTAACACCGGCACGCCTGAAACCGACCAGGAACTGCTGCGCAACCTGATCGCTTTTTACTGTGTTACTGAGGGCATATTCTTTTACTGCGGCTTTACCCAGATACTGTCCATGGGCCGCCGCAATAAAATGACCGGCGTCGCCGAACAGTTTCAGTACATCCTCCGCGACGAATCCATGCACCTGAATTTCGGTGTCGATGTCATCAACCAGATCAAACTGGAAAACCCTCAGCTCTGGACCGAACAATTCCAGCAGGAAGTTATCCAGATGATTCTCGAAGGCACCGAGCTGGAAATCGCCTACGCCCGGGACTCCATGCCCCGAGGCGTACTGGGCATGAACGCCGCCATGATGGAAGAATACCTGCACTTTATCGCCAACCGCCGCCTCAACCAGCTAGGTCTTTCCGAGCAATACCCCGGTGCGCAAAACCCCTTCCCCTGGATGTCAGAAATGATGGATTTAAGGAAGGAAAAGAACTTTTTTGAGACGCGGGTAATTGAGTATCAGACAGGTGGGGCTTTGAGTTGGGATTAGGGTTGTAAGCCGAGACGGGGTTCGTGCTTACAACACCCGACCCCCTTATCCCTATAATTAACTGTTAGGTTTTTGAAAATCGTGGTCAGAGAAGGATGCCAAAAAGATCAAATTCATTTCAGCAGCTTGTATTCTCCATACAGCATCAAATCACTTCAGATGCAACAGTAACAGAATCTAAGTATCTGATTGATCGGCAAACTGGTTCTGAGGTAGAAGTTGATATTGTAATTCAAGCAAGCCCCGGTGACGCTCAGGTAATAATAGGTATAGAAGTTCGAGATAGATCAAGACGAGCCACAGTAGAATGGGTGCGAGAATCATTAGGCAAACATGCTACGTTGCCAACACACAAGCTAGTTTTAATATCTAAATCAGGCTTCACAAAAGAGGCTTTAAATAAAGCGGAACAAAACGATATAGATGCATTAACCCTAGAAGATGCGGAAGATTATCCTTGGGGTGATAGAGTCAAGGAATTATGTAGTAATAACTCTTTAAAACTAACTGTTTTTGATATTACCTGCCTTAACTATGAGGTAAATTACTACGAGGGTTCAACTAATACTGGAGAAAAATCAATTCCTCTTGTCATATCAGATAAAATAACTTTTCATAACCCTGAGAATGGTGATGTTATTAAAATAATTAACATACCAGGAGCATTACTGCATGACAAAAGAGTAGCAGTACCAATTATGGATCGTTGGGTTAAGGAAGAGAAAGAACACTTCTGTTTAACATGGAATGCTCCTCAAGGGAGCTATGCAGAAGATAAATGTGGAAATACGTATCCTCTGCAGAGCATTAAAATAAACGGGGAGTGCAAAGTCAAAAGAAGTAACCCAGTAAAATTCGAAAAAGGATTGTATCGAGGTAATGAAGTAGCATATGCAAATATTCCAGACATTGTTTCAAATCCACCAAGTGGCGGGGAGGTTACATTGTCAATTATAGACAACCCGGATAAACCCTATATTGGGGCTTTAACATTGCCAAAACCAGATAGTCTTGGTAGAAGAGTTTTGCCAATGAATAAAGCTGAAGAAATTCCAGATAAAACGAATCAACAAAAGCAGTAGAATCAAATGGCAAAAATAGGATCACCCAAATTGGGGGTCGGGTCTAGAAATGATGCCCTTTTGAATTATTCGAAGCGTGACGGAGGACTCTCACCCGATATCAGGCACTACGAAAAACCACACTTTGCTCCAGTGGCGCTCGTACCGTTCGTGTCTGGTTTGCCGCAATCGCGGGATCCTCATAACCGAAGCTGATTCCAAACAATACCTTTGTCATCGGGTCCAGGTTGAATGTTTCACGAACCAGATCCGGGTAGTGGGCCATGGTGCCCTGGGCGCAAGACGCTAGTCCGTGGGCTGTCATTGATAACATCAAGGTCTGCGCATACATACCAAGATCGGCCGCTGATGCCATACCAAATACTTCGTTCATACACAGAAATGCGACGTGTGGCGCGTCGAATAACTCGAAGTTGCGAAAGGAGGCACGGGCGCGTGCCTCTTTATCTTCCCAGGCAATATCCATCGCGGTATAGAGTGCTTTCGCACAGTCCCGCCGACGTTCTCGCCAGGGTTCGCCCACTTTTCCTTTATCTGCATAATCAAGTGTTGGGGCTTGTCCGGTTTGCGCGCGATGAATAAATTCTGTGCGTAGTGCGTCACGAGTAGCACCGGAGGCAACGTAGACCTGCCACGGCTGAATATTAGTGCCTGAGGGCGCCCACTGCGCCAGCTCAAAGACTTTGTTCAAGAGCGCCTGGGGTACTGGATCCGCCAGAAAGCCCCGCACCGAGTGCCGGCCTTTTACGGCCTCTTCAAGGGAGATATCGGTCATGGTAGTCCTGGAATTATTAAAGGCGCGTACTATATACCTGATGCCACATGTGGAATAGTTATGGGGTGTTTCGTAGTATGCCTGCAATAGGGACAGTGCAGATAACGGCATTCAAGTCTTGGGGGGTCGATGGAAAAAATAATAGGGTCACACGGAAATTAGGGTCAGGAAATTAGGGTCAGGTCTAGAAACGCAGTCTTCCCGAGAGAAACCTCTTTGCTCTCTGTTTAACGTTAAGTAAACCTCTACACGGCCGACAAATTGTATTACACAGGGTCATTATTTGCTGGCTAAAGACGAGCTCTTTACAGCGTAAAACAGAATTTTAATGAGAAGAATTCTACTCATTTACCCTTCCAGTATTACTCACCGGAAATTGCCAAAAGCCGATACCTTTGCGGACCTCAGTTGTCAGCCTTGCAATAAGGCTCTGAACTTCTGTTTCGGCCATAATTATTTCAAATTGAACGCGCTTACGGCGGCCACGGACCACGGACCACGGACTTGCTCGGCTATCGAAACCTTCGAAAACGCCATGGCCACAGGCGCCAATTTTTTCGAAGATAGGTGGCTGACCGACAAATCCAGGGCCGCGATGAAACGCATGATTGGCCGATCCGGCGGTAATACCGGTAACGGGCAGGAACCAGATTTCAAAAAAGAACACACACCAGGTGAGCTACAGATTTGACCCAGTCCGGGTCGCTCAGATTGCCCACTGGATGCAGCGTTATGTCGACGATCAGAAATAACCTGGTTGCACATCAGTTGACCGGCCATCTCCGAAATCGGGACATAGGCCGACAAGGAACCGAATTACGCAGTCTGCAATGCAGTCGGCTGGTTGAACATCTTGACGTAATCGAGAAACTCGATAGCCGGCAAGGGCTTGCTATACAGATAGCCTTGAATTATTTTGACGCCCTTAGACTTGAGTATTTCCAGTTGCTGCTCAGTTTCTACACCTTCAGCCACTACAGTCATATCTAGATCATAGGCCAATGTCGTCAATGCTTTCACGATTGCCTGGTCGAGCTTGCTGTTTTCTAGATCCTTGATAAACATGCGTTCGATCTTTAGTTTGTCAGCGGGAATCTGTTTCAAATACTCCATCGACGCGTAGCCGGTACCAAAGTCATCCAGCGCCACCTTAAAGCCAGCTCTGCGCAATTGAGTGATTTTTTGCGCGCTATTTTCCAAATCTTTGATAATTTCTGTTTCGGTGATCTCGAGCTCGATATCGGAAGGCTCCAAACCGAATTGGCTCACCGAATCGGTGATATCCTCAACCATGTGCGTATTTTCAAATTCGACACCAGATAAATTAACCGCAATATGGCTCAGGTCGCAGCCGTTTTTTTTCCACTTGGAAAAATCGCTGGCTGCTTTTTTTATTACCCAGTCGCCGATCGCGGGTAGCAATCCCATGTTTTCTGCCAGACCGAGAAAGACGAAGGGGCTTTGCAAGCCGCGCTCCGGGTGCTGCCAGCGTATCAAGGCCTCTGCACCTACTACACGACCAACTTTAGTGTCGATAACCGGCTGGTAATGTAGACGCAATTCGTTATTGTCGAGTCCCTTTCGAAGATCGTTTTCCAGTGCAACCTGCTCATTAACGCGGTCTTCTAGAACCTGCGTATAGAACACAGCTTGTCCCAGGCCCTTGTTTTTAGCACTGTACATAGCGGTATCAGCACGTTGCAGGAGCTCGTAAAAGCCCGCCCCGTCCCGAGGAAATACTGCCGCTCCTACCGAACAGGTAACGGGGACTTGCCAATTACCGATAGTAAAGGGGGTGTTAAAGGTTTGTTGTATCACAACCATCTTTTTTTCGACTTGCGTGGCGACAGAATCGAGGTCAAGATCATCAAGGAAAATGACAAATTCGTCCCCTGCCAGGCGGCTTACCAGGTTAAAACCGTTTGCGCGGATACCCAATCGATTTGCTACCTGACGCAATAATTCGTCACCCGCCATGTGACCCTTGGTATCGTTTATCAGTTTGAATCTGTCGATGTCGAAAATCACCAGGCCACAGGCAGTGCCGGATTGGCTGCATCTTTTGATAGCCTGCTGTACCCGTGTTTCCAGAAGCTTTCGATTGGCAAGACCGGTCAGTACATCGTGATCTGCCTGAAAACGCAGTTCGCTTCGCAAAGCCAGACTGCGCAAAGTGTTGGCCAGCATGTCCGACACATGTAAAACAAAACCAGTCATTGTCTCGGAACAGATAGAGCCGCCAGTCATGGTGAGAACAAGTACTGCTTTGGTTTCCCCGTTCAGTGTCACAGGTGCCAGAGTGGCGTTACTCTCTGTTTCGAGCTTCAGTTCCGCCAGAGAGGGATAAGACGCTACCATTTGTTCGTGGCTCCCGGACCAGAACTGGTCGGGCAAACTGGTCTCTTCTCCGCGCCAAGTGTCGATCTCGGTTTTATCACCACCAGCTTGATGTACATAAATACTGGTATCGCCGGTGCCAAATCCCTTCGCGACGATTCCCCCGGCTGACTGGATTTCCGGCATGTTGGCCAGTGCACTCGTAATTTGCTTCATTACAACCTGAACTGTAGGGGCTTCCGTTAGGATCCCTCCCAACCGTGCCAGCTCGCGCTGATAGGCGAATTGTTCACCGAGGTGCCCGGCCATTTCGTTGAAGGCATCGCCCATTTCTTCGAATTCGTCATTTGAATCCAGTGCAACGCGGGTCTCAAAACGCCCCGTTGCCAGCGTGCGTGTGGCTACGGTCAATTTGTCCAGTGGGCTTAATGAGCGACGCACGATCAGCATTGCCGTGAAGAAGATACTTAAAATGACGAGTGCCGCGAGGATGGGGAAATAAAGTTGATAGTTAGCCAGACCGCCTAACAGACTGTTTGGAGGGGACTGAATTGCAATCGTCCAGCGCCCCTGCTCAAACCGGGATTTTAAAAAGAGCGACCAATAACTTGTTACCGTTTCCGACTGATTACCGCCAGCCCAGGTAAAGCTGCCTTTTCTGCGATTGGCGGATTGTTGGAGCACGGCTCGCTGCCACTCGGGATCAACTGGGCGGTTACAGTAATTTGCGCTTGACGATTTCGAAAATACACATACGCTCAGGGGGTAATCAGCATCGTACTGTCCAAACAAGTAATCGCTACTCAGTTGCGCCAGTAGCCAGTGTCGCTCGCCATCTCCATGTGAAAATGGAACCGCCAGCATCGTGTGCATCGCACCGCTACCCTGGGCAAGAACATGAGTGAGCTGAGTCGTTGCTTCATTAATATGGGCAAAATAAAATCGACTATCAAACTCTGGAGGCATCGCGCCGCCTTTGACAGGTTCGATATCGCCATCGCTATTTATTAACCAAAGACCGCTGACGCTATTCATCTCGGCGAGGCCACTGAAAGATTCCTGCATGCTGGCAGTATCCATGACGATCGACGAGGGTAATTGAGCCATATACCAACGCAATAATTCATCGACGTGCTGTAACTGGCCAAATATCTCCATTCCGACCGCTTTGGCGGTTTTTTGGAGATTCTGCTCAGTCTGGGCTCGAAGGTCAGTGTTGACTCGGGCCGCCACTAAATACGAAGTCGCTACAAGCGGTGCGGCCACGAACACGGCCAGCATAAGAACTATACGTCGGGCAACACGGCTATCGAGCGCTAGAATTTTCACTGTGGATATATCAGTAGTCTATGGCCAGGCCAATAAAACCGCCGTTGTTGGCTCTGACAATGTCGTCGCGGCTGGATTTGGCCGTCAGCGGGCCTGTTGTCGCTCCATCCTTACCGGCGCTGTACAAGTCGAAATCTGAATTAATGGGTACGAGATTATTGTCTTTACGCGCCTTGCCTTTGGTCTCATTGCCCTCGATGCGTAGATATCGGTAGGGGTTTCCCCAAGGATCGGTCATAGTAATACCGATTTGCGCCAACGTATCGGGAAATTTGCTCCCGTCTTCTTTATAAAGGCTAACCGACGCTGATATTATAGCTATTTCTCGGGTCGCCTGAAATACATCTGTCTGATCGATATAAGCCTGATACGCGGGATAGGCGAATGCGCCCAGTAAACCCAGAATAGCGACAACGAAGAGTAACTCCACCAGCGAGAAAGCCCGGCTGTGCCGACATTCACTCGGATTGGCAACCCTATAAAAATGTCTTACAGAACCGCAGCGTAAGCTTAAAATTGTCGGCTGAATGAGCATCTCTCCTTTGAGGTATATCACGGAATCTATAGTGCCTTGATTAAATTACTAATCAACTTTTCTTTATGGCGGTATTCACATATACAAATTTTTAGGGGCTATCCTTGAATTTTAAATGAGAAAAGTTCTACGGTATTATCGGCATGTTCTGGGATCATGGGCAGTCCCAACGATACGGTAACTTGACCGACTGCCATCTGGTTATGATGGACGTCAATAAGGCTAATATCTTTGCGTAATTTGTCAACCAGGCGGATGGTATTTTCGAGTGAGATATCCGTATAAATAATACGGAATTCTTCTCCACCATAACGGCAAGGGATATCCGAGGCGCGTATATTGTCCTGTATTACCGTTGCTATTGGCTGCAAAATTAAATCACCATGCTTGATGGTCAAAGGTATCGTTGAAGCGTTTAAAGTGGTCGACATCCAGCATGACAACGGTCAGGCCTGGACTGTGACGTTTGGCCAGGTTCAGAGCCATCTCCATTGATTCGCTCAAATAACGACGATTGTACAATCCGGTTAAAGAATCGTGCATTGCCTGCTGGCGCAAGTCTTCACGGTGTTTGAGTTTAGCCGGAGATAGACCCATTTGTTCGTCAACCGAGTTTGCTAGTCGGGTGAGTTCTGATTCGAGACGTTTTTCGAGAAAGGATCGCCGGTACGCATCCAGTGAAAACCTGATCAATATGGCTATCAACATCATGCAGGCAACTGTGATCAGTATATTCGTTTTTTCAGTGTTCATAGTGTTGCATTTTAATCCTGAAACTCGTTAAGCCCGTTTTAGCCAACATTTCTGATAGAGAGAGATATCTAGGTTATCGACCATTAGCGCAATAACTTTAATGGGGGAGGGTTTCAGACCGCAGACGGACTCTGAGCTAGTCGCATAATCTGTGCCTGGCGAATTCGAAATTCAGGCGGCAATGGGCAACTCAAATAATCCGCGAGAGTGCTTTACTAGCGATAGTGATTGGTATCGACGATGTTGATCTGAACTGAGGGAAAAATAGAGTCGGGGGAATATAGGCTCAGGTCTAGAAACGCAGCCCTCCCATGAACCCTCATTCAATCTACAAGTGCACCACAAGCCCTTCTAAACGCCCCGCAGGGAGTTTGCACAAGCAACAGGCTCAGGATGCGAGGCCTTGCATTAACACATTCACATTCATAGTGTCAGGGCATCAAACTGGACCTCCCCCCAATAAAATACCGAAAGCGTAAAGGAGTATCGCACGGCGGCAAAACAAGCTGAATATGTTGCTCTAGCAGGAGCCACCATAGGGTAGTCGGCAATCAAAATACGGTGTTTTGTTATATAATTACCCGTTTTATTGGAAGGCTGGATTAAGAAATTGAACAGGTTTATTTCGAAGAAACTCTGCGCGATAGTGTTGTTGGGGCACAAGAACGTTAGTCGCTTTTTGTATATGTTTTTTTGCACTACTCTCAGTGCAATGGCTCACGAACCGGAGGCGCAAACGCGGTTCGGGCATGCCCATACTCACGATACTATGGATATCCATTTCCAGACTGGGCTGGAGAGCCGGTATTCCTTAGAAGGCAGAGACAGCCTTGACGGTGATGCCATCTCGGCGACTAGCCTGGATCTGGGCTGGGGCCGGTTTACTGGTGGTTTTTGGTATGGCTGGTCTCCAGATCAAAATTATGAGGAGTCGCGAATAACATTGGGGCTGACCGAGCAAGTTGGTGATTTTGAATTCTATGCGGGTTACACCCATTTAAAGTTTCCCGATTCTCACGATAACGAGGTTGGCGTCGGTGGTGTGTGGTCAGGTTTGCCTCTGCAAGTTGATGTGGCCCTGGACGCTTATTATTCTTTCGATGCTGACGGCGCGTTTTGGGAGTTGAGTTTGAGCCGCGCAGTGGAGGTATCTGAACGTCTCACCTTTACAGGCGCTGGGATGTTCGGCATCAATGATGGCTACATCCCGGATGGTCACAGCGGTGCTAACCACCTTGGCCTGCGCTTTGGCTCAGAATACTCACTGACCGAGTCCCTGACCATTACCGGACATGCAACTTATAGCTGGGCTTTGAAGCGTAACTCACGCCTGGCCGGTGACGAGCAACTGGGTGACTTTTCCCACGGTGGTCTTGGTCTGGAGTGGTCGTTTTAAATTTAACACTAGCGCTATTCGAGCCATGTTCAACTAATGTTCAACTAATCGCGAACTAGCCCATTAGTCGCTGACCATAACCAAGGTAGAATCTCGGCCTTTTTCCAGCCATCAATAAGCACCTCACGTATGCAGATATATCTCGCCCCCATGGAGGGGGTTATTGATCACCATATGCGCTACCTGCTCAATGAGCTTGGCGGCATCGACCTGTCTGTTACGGAATTTATTCGGGTCAGCGAACAGGCTGTACCACGCCGGGTTTTCCTGCGCTGCTGCCCGGAGTTGACTCCGCTTTCGGAGAGAGTCGCTACGACTGGCTCTGAATACGGCTCCAGTAAAACCACACGGGTACAACTGCTTGGTAGTAAGCCAGACTTGATCGGCCGCAGTGCCCGAACCGCTGCATTGCTGGGGGCTTCAGCCATTGATTTGAATTTTGGCTGCCCGGCAAAAATCGTTAACCGCAATTACGGTGGTGCTCGCCTACTCGACGAGACGACGCTGATTCACGCCATCGTTAAGACCACTCGTCAATGTGTGCCGGCGACTACTTTAGTCACCGCAAAAATCCGCCTGGGTTATGAAGACCGCAACAGCTACCTGCGAAATGCTGTGGCCATTGCTGAAGCCGGAGCGGACGAACTGGTTGTTCATGCGCGCTCCAAAGCCGATGGCTATAATCCTCCGGCCTATTGGCGGTGCATTAGAGAAATCCAGGCGCGCATCGATATCCCGGTAATTGCTAACGGTGAAATTTGGACCCTTGAGGATTACATAGACTGTCGCGAGCAGTCCGGTTGCACCAGTGTGATGCTGGGACGCGGCCTGCTCGCTCGCCCCGATCTAGGCCTTGCCATTAAAGCCTACCAGGCGGGTGAAGATTACCGCTACCTGAGCTGGCCCCAAATAGCTAAGCTCGCTTTACAGCTCTTAGACCTCACCCGAGCTGGCTACCCCACCAAATATGCGGGCAACCGGATCAAGCAGTGGTTATATTATTTAAGCCGTAGCTATCCTGAGGCGATTATCCTGTTTGAGTTAATAAAACGTTCGAAGGATTATGATTTTATTGAACACGCCATTATTCAGGAGACGTTAGCAGCGTAGCTGTAGTGTGTATTTTTTTGACCTCTATTTTTTAGCTCCAGGACGCGGTAATTTGTCGGCACGTCGCTGCTTGTGTAACACCGGGATTATTGAGTTTGGTCTCCCTCTACCTGGCCATTAGAATCCATACTTCCGAGACCTCCAATCAAAATACGCAAGGCCGATCTATGCCATGACATCCTGGGTAAGATGGCACCCTGGATAAATACCCCTCAAGCCATTTATTTCTATTTAATATATATTTATTCGTTTTAGAGATATAGAATAACTAATCAATCGTGCCTGAACCATCAGCACATCGATAAACATCTTTCAAAACCCGGCCTATAACAATGCAAAAAACCGGCACCAATAAACCGTTCCGAAAATCCAGCTCCCCAGCTTATCAGCGCTATCTGCCCTTATTGGCCGATTTGAAAAATATCGATAAGCAGGGCTTTGGTCAAGATCTTCTTGCGGGCACTATCACCGCCATCCTCCTGGTGCCTCAGGCTCTTGCTTATGCTCTTCTCGCCGGTCTACCCCCGGAAGTAGGCCTCTACGCCAGCGTCATACCACCAATTATTTACGCCTTTACTGGCACCAGCCGGACTTTGGCTGTTGGCCCAGTGGCAGTAGCGGCGGTCATGGTGGCGGCGGCTTTAGCTCCCTACGCGGGTGATGACCCGGCCAAATACCTCACTGGCGCGCTAATTTTGTCGGCGCTATCAGGAGTGATCATGCTAGTGATGGGCTTGTTGCGCCTGGGCTGGTTGACCAACTTTATCAGCCACCCAGTGCTGAGTGGTTTTACTACGGGTGCGGCGATTTTTATTGTCGGCACGCAGCTCGCCTCACTGACCGGTATTGCAATACCCCGTGGCTCCAGCTTCGCAGAACTGCTGCAAACCTTAGTCACCGATATAAACAATCTCAACCCTACCACGGCCATGTTTGGCATCATCGCCATCGTATTGCTGGCCCTGGCCCGAGAACCCCTGGTTAAGTTTCTCTCCGGACGCGGTATGAAAAAGGAAACCGCCACCGTGCTTGGGCGCACAGCCCCGTTGCTGGTGGTTATCGGAGCTATTATTGTTGCCACTGCGCTCGGCGCTAAAGACAGCCTGAACATCGCCGTGGTCGGCACGGTTCCTCAAGGCTTACCCGGTTTAAGTTTAGGATTTTTGCACGAGTCCGGCTGGCTAGCGCTCCTGCCCTCGGCAGTGATGATTGCGGTGATTGGCTATGTGGAGAGTATTTCGGTGGCTAAAGTGTTGGCTTTCCGGCGTCGGGAGAAAATTGATCCCGACCAGGAATTCAGGGCGCTGGGCCTGACTAACATCGTGGCTTCCTGCGCCGGTGCCATG
>JAHRWI010000038.1 GCA_019090225.1 Porticoccaceae bacterium | reverse complement strand
TATGCGATCGTCGGCAGCGCCAGATGTGTATAAGAGACAGGATAAGGGGGTCATGAAATTGGCGAAAATCGCCGGAACGCCAATCTGGGTTATCTCCCGCCAGTTAGCCAGTAGCGTCTGAAGATGGATCCTGCCTTTTAAAATCAGTTTTTCCTGAACGCCGAGAATGTAGTCGGAGACCAAAAAAGTGATCAGCCAGGCAATAGACGTTGCCAGCGCCGCGCCGCCCATACCAAGACCTGGAAGGGCTCCATAGCCAAAGATCAGTAAGGGGTCGAGCAGGCCATTTAACACCGCCAGCAGGGTCAGAATGGCCGCCGATTTAGCCGGGCTGCCAATGGCGCGCAGAGTGGAGTTGCCGGTCAGGGTCAGCAGCAAAATGGGTACTACGGGTAGCCACAAGACCATGAATTCCCTGATATGAATCTGAATAACACTGTCAGCACCCATTGAGCGGAAGATCAGGGGCTGAAGGAAATACAGAATGATCTGTAAAACAATGCCAGCGGTGAGTATAAGTAGCCGGCCATCGGTAATTAAGCGTGCCGCTGAAGAGATATTTTGTTGGCCAAATAAACGCGATACCAGCACCGACAGGGCCATGCCCAGGCCGAGACCGATGCTATTGACGCCCTGAGTGACGGGTAACACGAAACCCAGGGCGGCCAGCTCGCTAAGACCGAGCTGGCCAATAAAATAGGCATCCGCCAGGCCTAAAGTCATGAGCGCAATAATGCCGCCGACCATGGGCGCGGTAAGGCGAAACAGGGCGCTGGCTATGGGTGCCGTGACGATGGCTTCGGTGCGAGCGCTGGCCTTATCGTTAGTTGCGAGATCGGTTGCAGGATTGTTCGCGGGATTGGTCATGGTTCCTGCGGTTTAAGTGGGTAGCGACATTAGAAGGGTTTTACCACCACCATAACGACAATTCCGACGAGTATCAGAACAGGGAATTCGTTGAACCAGCGAAAAAACACGTGGCTACGTTGGTTTTTATCCTCGCGAAATTGCCCAATCAAATACCCGCACAGGATGTGGTAAGCAACGAGAGTGAGAATTAATCCAATTTTAATGAGAAACCAGTACTGGGCCAGATAATAATCCGGTGCAAAGCTCGCTAGCCATACACCAAAGGTCAGTGTGGCGAGCATCGCCGGCGTACCAATGCCCCAGTATAGTTTACGCTCCATAATTTTGAATCGCTCGATACTGGGCTGATCATCGGCCTGGGCGTGGTAAACAAATAATCTGGGCAGGTAAAACAGGGCTGCGAACCAACACACGACGCTGATAATGTGCAGTGCTTCGATCCACTCATGGGGCATTGCTTAACTCCGTTGGGGTATTAGCTGGCGAGGAAGGGTGGTGGCCAGGCCTGGTAATTGTATCCTCTGGCCGGTGTATTGCGAGCCGTGATTCATCTGAACCGCTTGTTTTTGTCAATGGCTTTTGGTCGTTTATTGATAGTAACGATCAATACCTTCCTGAGTGATGATCCCAGCTACATCTGTTTGAGACAAGGCCCCTGTTTGACTGACGTAGACGGCATAACCATTCTTTCGCCGTATCAGCTTCATCACTTCGTCCAGTGTGGCCCGGGGGTGGATGGGATGCAGACGCCAGCGCTCACCGGGTATGCCCATTAAATCAATGCTCGCTTGCTGAGCATCTGATTGAAGGTGGCGAGACAGATCTGCGGCACGCAAAATATACTTAAGTGGCACCTTGGAGTCATCCTGGGTCTTTGTTTGCGCTGCCTTTTGCGGGTCGTCGGTATTGGCAGCGATATCGGCAGTGACATCGACATTGAGATCGGTAATGCCACCTTCTATGAGGATCCATTCTGGATGCTTTGTAAGTAGGGCCTTAGCAGCTTCGCCCGGCAGGTGCCGTGGATGGCTGACAAAGTCACGAGTCATGACGCTGGTCACGCCAATTCTGCTGAGCGCCTGGCTTATTGGAGACGATATAGCGTCGGTATCCCGACCGATCAGGAACAGGCCAGGCAGGCGACTCACCATGCGGGTGGTGATGCAGGCGATGACGATAACCAGCATGGCAGGCAGTAAAATTCCCGGATTGTAAGTTAACTCTAGCAGAGCAAGTAAGGCGGCCAGCGGGGCATTGAGTACCCCGGCCATCATTGCGCCCATGCAAACGATTGCGTAAAAACCAATGGCCGCAGACTCGCTCGGTGTTAATAGATCGCCAATGAAGCCCAGGCAAGCACCCAGACAGGCACCGATCACCAGAGTTGGACCAATGCTGCCACCGGGAATGCCCAGCGCCAGCGTGGTGGTAGAGACCAGAAGTTTGGCCACGACAATTGTTGCTAACAAGGTGAAGCTGGCCTGGCCGAGCATGGCCAGTTCAACAGTGTCGTAACCAATGCCCATGACCTGAGGCACTAATACCCCAGCGCAGCCGGCAATGAGTCCCGCAGCCAGTAAACGCAGGGCAAGAGGTGAGTTTTTGAAGCGCAGGGTATAGCTATGTAAGGTCAGCATTGCAGCGCTGGCAAGTCCGACGACGATGCCGCATAAGGCGAGAAAGGGTAGTTCGAGCATGGACACCATGGTCATGGTGGGAGTATCAAAAGCGGGCGTATCACCAAAACAAATCCGGCTGGTTACCGCCCCGCATACAGCAGCGAGGATAATCGGAATAAAGCCGGTAATGGTGTACTCCATCAGTACTACCTCCATGGCTAGAATGACTCCAGCCAGAGGAGTGTTAAACGAAGCTGCGATGGCCGAGGCGACCCCGCAGCCGACCAGGATACGCAAGCTGTTATTGGGTAGCCCGAAGGTCTGACCCAGTAGGCTCGAACTGGCGGCACCAAGATGTACCGCTGAACCTTCGCGACCTACCGAGTGCCCGGATATAACCGCTAATATGCCGCCGATAAATTGCAATACTGCGTTACGCAAGGGCAAATGGGCCTGGTGATTCTGGTAGCGATCAATGACATGGCCAACACCAAGCGATTGAGCTTGTTTGCTGTTGAAGTGAAAGATAATACCAATCACCAGAGCACCCGCTAGCGGTAGCAGGAAGCGGAGTAAGGGGGGTAAGGACTCAAAGCCCTCACTATTGTTTTCGGGCAGGATAGTACGCAGGGGCCATTCCATGGCCAGGCGGAATACCACGGCGACAAGGCCGGTCGCAAAACCACTCAAAATACCCAAAATAGCTAGCTGTGGCAGTGCGTCCGCGTGGGCGAGGCGCAGACGAAATTTAAGCAGAATGTTATTGATCGCGAGTTTCCCTGTTTCGGTGGCTGCCCTGTTTGAATCATTCATGTGGAATCGTTCGCATCGGATGGCCCATGTCGCCTCGTTTTGTGATCAATTGCACGGGGTAGGCACCCCCATCTTCCGGTATTATAGGCGGCTGTTTGGCATTATCGGTACGGTTTCAGGAATTGTCTTGTGATTAAAGTCAGTATTGTTGGTGGCACCGGTTATACCGGCGTCGAATTATTGCGTCTCTTAGCGGGACATCCCGACGTGGAGTTGAGCGCTATTACCTCGCGAGCGGAAAGCGGTCGCTCAGTGAGCGATTTATTCCCGAATTTAAGGGGCCATTTCGACCTGCAGTTTAGTGAGCCGGATGTTAATCAGCTCAGTGAGTCGGATTTGGTGTTTTTTGCGACCCCTCACGGCGTCGCGCAAGCTATGGTGCCCGATTTATTGGCGCGAGGCACAAAAGTAATCGACCTGTCGGCAGATTTCAGAATCAAGGATATTGCCGTGTGGGAGCAATGGTATGGTCAGAGCCATGCTTGCCCTGAGGTGGTGAGCGAAGCGGTTTACGGTTTACCAGAAATTAATCGCGACAATATTCGCAAAGCCCAGTTGATCGCCTGCCCTGGCTGTTATCCCACCAGTGTGTTGCTGGGGTTTTTGCCCTTGCTTCGCGAAGGTTTAGTCGCGGTCGACGATTTGATCGCCAGTTCAGCCTCAGGTGCCAGCGGTGCGGGTCGTGGAGCTAGCGTCAACAATTTGCATACGGAAGTCAGTGATAACTTCAAAGCCTATGGGGTTTCAGGACATCGGCACCTGCCTGAGATTGAGCAGGAGCTCGCCGGGCTGGCGAATGGCCAGGTAGAGCTGACCTTTGTGCCACACTTGTTGCCTATTATCAGAGGTATTCATTCGACTCTTTATAGCACGCTTATGGCAGGCAAAGACGATGTCGATTTGCAAGCTCTCTATGAACGATATTATACCGATGAAGCTTTTGTCGATGTTATGCCCGGTGAGAGTTATCCACAAACGCGCAGTGTCCGTGGGGCTAATATTTGTCGAATTGGTGTAACGCGCCCGCAAGGAAAACAAAAAGTTGTGGTGATGTCGGTGATCGATAATTTGGTTAAAGGTGCATCTGGTCAAGCGGTACAGAATATGAATGTGCTGTTTGGCTTGCCGGAGACCCGTGGTTTAATGGCGCCACCACTACTACCATGAGCAAAGGTTAAAGCGCGCATTGCATTTGACAAAGACTAACAAAGGCACTAGATGAATAATAAAGTCATCGCTTTGGCCGCAGTGGCTGGCCTGATTGTCTTTGTGCTCGGGGCTTTGGCGGGCAGCCGATATTATGGTGATCAAATGACTGCGAGCAGGGAGAGTGTCTCGCAACTGCTGGAGCAGAAGGCGCTGATTGATCAGCAAGCTATGGAGTTGATCGGTCTGCGTGCTGGCAAGGATATTGATCAACAGGCGCTAGAGAGTCTGCGGAAATCGGTAGCGAGTCTTGATGCGCAACTGTCAACTCAGGAAGAAGAGCTGATGCTATATGGGAAGCTGTTGAAAGTTGACAATATTGACGAGGGTTTGCATATTCTTAACGTCGGTATAAAGTCCACTGGTGAGCCATTATTATTTGCTTACAATTTTGTCATCAGGCAGCAGGCAGCGAGGTTAAAAACCCTTTCGGTAGGCTACTCAATGCAGGTAAATGGACAGCAGAGTGATGAGGCCATAAGTTATACCCTGGCTGAGCTGGATGAACAACAAGCATCGGCGATTGCGAAAACAAAATTGAAATATTTCAGTGTCATTGAGGGCGTAATAAAATTGCCCGAACATTTTGTCCCACAAAGTTTGTTAATAAGTGCCTGGCCGGAAAAACTTCCTGCCGTGCGTCGTAAATTGACATTTGACTGGCCTGATGCCAGGGAGTAGGTGATGCGCAAAAAAAGTACCGGAAAACTCGCTACGACGACACCAACAGTGATTGCCGAAGGAACGCATGTGCTGGGGGATCTGAAATTTTACGGTACCCTGGTTGTTGAAGGAGAAATAACTGGAAATATTATTTCTCAGGAAGGTGGCGAACCCAGCGTCACTGTGCTCGATAAGGGCTTGGTGCGCGGTGAAGTTAGAGCGCCATCTGTGGTGGTCAGTGGCCGCGTTAAGGGCGATATTTATGCCGACAAGCTTGTCGAACTTGCCAACGGTGCTGTAGTCGAAGGTAACGTCTACTACACTGTTCTGGAGGTAGCGAAAGGCGCTCAGGTCAATGGTAGTCTGGTGCAGGGCAAGCCGAATCAAAAACTGGCTAAATCAGCTGCTTCCCACGCTGGTCAGGTGAATACTCAGAGTGGCGTTGGTAATGATGCCATGATTAACAGTAAATTGACGAAGCCAGCTTGATATTGTAATTGTTTATAGGCACCCCCATATCAGGGTGTGAAACTTAATTTTTCAGTTTATTTCAGGGGTTTATCATGGGCGGTGCAGCAACATTCACTCCGACTTCAGTCAATATAACCCCTAAAGCCGTTGCTAAAGTAAAGAGCCTGGTGGACGAAGAAGGCAACCCATCGCTAAAGTTACGGGTCTTTGTAACGGGCGGCGGTTGCTCAGGGTTTCAGTATGGCTTTTCTTTTGACGAGAGCATTGCTGAAGATGATACCAAAGTAGATAGTGATGGCGTGTCAGTTTTGGTAGATTCTTTGAGTTTCCAATACCTTGCAGGTGCAGAGGTAGACTATACCGAAGGCCTCGAGGGTTCACGATTTATTATCAATAACCCCAATGCTGCAACCACCTGTGGTTGTGGTGCTTCATTTTCTATCTAAATGTTGTTACTAAGGCTCCGGTCTTATGAAGCGCTGCATACCGTCTTGGCGTAAAAGTAGATCCGCCAGTTTTGTGCTGTTGGCGAGCCTGATTATGCTTGCTTGTTCCGAGCTGATTCGGGCGGGTGTGGAGCCGTCCTACGGGCTAGAAATTAACGCCGATGTGCCTGGGTACCTCGCCCGGATAGAACAGAATGATCCTGAGGAGGTGAAGCGTGCACTGCTGAAAGCAGAGCAATATTACCTCGACAACAATATGAATCCGGCGTCGCCTGTCATTGCCTTCGTACTGCATGGGCCTGAAGTCGAAATATTTTTCAGGGATAACTACAGGCGTTACAAACCTATTGTTGATCTGGCGGCCCGACTGTCGGCGTTAAAGGTGGTCGATATTAAAGTCTGTCGCACGCGTCTGCGCTTTCTAGAAACCGACGTGGCCGAGCTATTTCCCTTTGTCGGCAGTGTGCCTTTTGGGCCTGCGGAAATAGACCGGCTGAGCGGTGAAGAAGGCTTTGTGTATTTCTAAGTCTATTTTGAGCAGGGTTATCGGGGTAGATGGACTTAGTTTCTCCAGGCCTTGCCCGGATAGATCCCTCCCAGCACGACTTCTTCTCGAGCGCCGGTGACAGCCGGTAGATTGCCGGTCTGGCCAGCCAAAGTACGTTGTGCCAGCCATGCAAAAGCCAGAGCTTCGACCTTATCTGGATCCACCCCTAAAATATCAGTGCTGGCGACTGAGACAGGCGTGAGTGCCTTTTGTAGACAATTCATCAGCTCGTCGTTGTAAGCCCCACCTCCACAAATGTAAACCTCATGGGTAAGGCCCGGAAGGGAGGCGATGCTATCGCTGATTGTCTCGACTGTTAAATTTAACAGCGTAGCCTGCACGTCACCTGGTCTTAATTCTTGCTCGTGCAGTGCCAGTTGTTGATGCAGCCATTGCTCGTTGAAGGCTTCTCTCCCCGTGCTTTTTGGCGCGGGCTCGATAAAAAAGGGATGGTTTTTAAATAAGGACAGTAGCGCTGAATTTGAATCGTGTTGGCTAGCCCAATGACCTTTGTCGTCGAAGGGCAGTTTTAAATGTTGCTGGCTCCAATAATCCAGAAGCCGATTGCCGGGGCCGGTATCAAAACCAATAGCCTCTCCCTGAGCCGGTAACCAGGTGATGTTGGCCATACCGCCAATGTTGACAATAACCCTGTTTTGCTCTGAATCGCTAAAGACATGCCTGTGAAATGTGGGTGCAAGAGGGGCACCCTGGCCGCCGGCAGCGATATCAGCGCGGCGAAAATCGGCCACAGTGGTAATGCCCGTCCGCGATGCGATGATATTGGGGTCGCCAATTTGTAATGTGAAAGGATGGGCTTGATGTTTGCCAGGGGGGCGATGGCGAACGGTTTGCCCGTGACTGCCTATGGCGGTGATCTGCTGTGGTGCTATTGCGCAAGCCTCCAGTAAAGCCAGTGTTGCCTCAGCAAACAACTCACCTAATGCTTGGTCAGCTTGTCCAAGCAAATCGATGGTGTCGCCGTCAGGCGTGCTTAGGGCGGTGAGTTCCTGCCGTAGTGAATCGGGAATGCCGTGGCTATGCCAGCCCAGTACAGTGGGTCTCCCATTATCGGGGAATTCGGCCAGTAGAGTGTCGATGCCATCAATGCTGGTGCCGGACATAAGTCCAATAAACAAGGGGTTTGGAACGGTATTTGCCACAGGGCAGCTTATTTATTTGGTGAGGCAAATGCGATCTGAGTGCCACCTAGCTGTTTTAATCTGGCCAGCAAGGGCGCAGTTTGTGTCGCGAATGCTGCCTTTTTACTGGCCGCTATCGGTTTGGCTTCCGGCAGTTTGACGGTTCTTGGGTTGCGATGGACGCCATTGACCAGAAATTCATAGTGCAGATGGGGTCCAGTTGCGTAGCCTGTCGAACCCACTGTACCAATAGTTTGGCGTTGTTTGACGCTGTGACCTCTGCGGACTTTGCGTTTGTCCAGATGCAGGTATTTGGTAACAAACTGCTCGCCGTGTTTTATGAAGACATAATTGCCGTTAGCCTTGCTGTAGCCTGATGCAACCACCTTACCATTACCGGCGGCATAAACTGGAGTGCCACGGGATGCAGCGTAGTCAACACCTCTGTGGGCTTTGATTTTCTTGTGTATGGGATGTTTCCGGCGCAGATTAAAGTTAGAGCTGATACGAGTGAAATCCAGAGGTGCTCGCAAAAAGGCTTTGCGCATGGGTTTACCATCCGGGGCATAATAATTCATCGAGCCATCGGTTTCTTTGAACAGCACCGCATCATAGGTTCTGCCCTGATTGGTGAACGAGGCGGCGAGGATGTTGCCATCGCCAACTTTCTCGCCTTCAAGATACTT
>JAHRWI010000037.1 GCA_019090225.1 Porticoccaceae bacterium | reverse complement strand
CAGTATTTTGATAACGCTATGCACGAACCTTCCGGCCATTCCGCTCATGATGACAAACCGCCTCACTATTGAGCGCCTGCTGAAGCATCGCCAAGAATGCGTACTTCATGCTGGGGGAAAGGAATCTGAACTCCGCCCCTGGTCAGGGCTTCAAAGAGGCGATCATTAACCTGCAAGCGAAGTTGATGGAATTTTTCGGTAGGTACCCAGAAACGCATGGCAAAGTTGATACTACTGTCACCGAAGCCGTCAATACCGATTTGCGGTTCACGGTTTTTCGCAACGCCCAGCTCATCTAATACCGTTTTGATAATTGTGCGGACGTTTTCGATGTCGCTACTATAGGCAACGCCGACAGTGGCCTCAACCACGCGATAAGTATTAGAGTTGTGAATAATCTCGCCGACAATATGCCGATTTGGGATGGTGATAGTCACCTCGTCTTCGTCGGTGAGAATCGTATGGGCCAGCCGTACTTCTTCGACGATGCCCGTTACACCCTGAACAATGATCGTGTCGCCAACGACAAAGGGGCGAGTCAAAATAATATTCAGACCCGCAGCGTAATTAGATAGCAAGCCTTGCATGGCCAATCCGGCGCCTAGCGATGCCGCACCGATGGCTGCGACGAAAGGCGTGACGCTGATACCAATTTTGCCGAGACAAATGATACCGACCATGATGATGATGAATATCTTGGTGCAGCTGGCCAGGAACTTACTCAGGGTGATATCGATCTTGTTTTTTTCACAGACGACTAACACCAGGCGGGCAAGGCGGTTCGAAATTAGCAGGCCTATCAGCAAAATAATCACGGCACCGACCAGCTGGAAACTGTAGGTGACAAAAAAAGTGATGACCAGGTCGTAGATCTCTCTGAATTTATCGATATCGTCTTGCATGAGGTTCACTGTTGTTGGTGTTGGATCAGGATGCTGCTGTCAGCCAGGATGATTATAAGGCCAATTGGCCTGGTTCAGGCGGTGCCCTCAATCAGAGTTTCCCATAGCCGGGGTAATATCGCCGCAAGTGCCTAAAAGCGCAATGGCGTCAGTCAGGCTTTGATTGGATACAAATAATTCTCGATTGATATTAAACAGCGTCGGCAGGGACAACTCACAATGTTGATTACGAGAGTAATTGGCCATGTATTGGTGGAGCTGATCGTGAGACTCGGCACTCTCAGCCCTGATTCGACTTATCTGTTCGTCAGAGATTTCAGGGTGTGGTTCTTCAAGCATGGTAATTAGCGCCTGATAGAGACTGGCTTCGCGATTGCGTATCTCAGTGAGTAGCCCGGCAGAATCAATTTGATTGCGCAGATCAAGCAAATTGTTGCGGATATCTTTGAGGCTTTTGGCGCTATAGCTGGCTTCTCGCACTGCATCTAGAAGTGTGCTTAGCAGAGCTTGTTCAGCAGGCGTCAAAGTGAGCCTGGCCAGGCGATGGCTGTATTGAAGCACTTGTTCTTCATTGGTTTTGATATCCTGATATTGCTCTTCGTAAGAAGGTGAGTGTGCTGATAGTTGCTCGTTAATGGCACTTGTGCGGCTGCCATTGAGCAGAGTTGGGGTGTTAACTTTGAGAGCTCTTATATTGAGTAAAATGGCTTTAATGCATAAATCCATGGCCTCGGCGTGGATGGCACTGAGGGCCGCTTCTGGCACATTAGGCGGTGCCATCGCCAGGCGGCTTCTGTGTCTGGGGAGTTTGCGAAAACGCCTGTCCAGCCAGTTGGCAAAGGCCTTGGTAAAAGGCAGGAATACCAAAACGCCCAATAAATTAAAGGTCGAATGGAAGCACACCAGAGCATACATGGGGTCATGAATGGCAAATACTTCAGTGATGAGTGCTAATAACGGCACCAGAAATATTAAGGTTAAACTGCCGACGCTCAGGTTAAAGGTAAAGTGGGCAAGGGCGACCCGCCGGGCGCTATTAGATGCCCTTAGCGAACCCAGCAACACCGTACTAGTGGTGCCGAGGTCTGAACCCACCACAAGGGCCGCTGCGGTGGTCAGAGGGATTACCTCTGCGAACACGCCGCTGAGGATAATGACCATCGTCGCCGAACTGGATTGCACCAGGGCGGTAAAAATAACTCCGGCGATGAAATAAACGACCAGGGGGTAATCCCTGAATAAGGCCGGATCAACCTGATTACCGACGAAGGCCATGCTCGACTTCATCCACATCAGGCCCATCAATAGAAGCCCGATACCCAATAAAATTGCAAAACGGTGGTGATAGCGAGAACCGGCTTTACTCACCACATAGCCTAGAGAACCCAGTGCGATTATGCCCAGCGTGTAGTTCTCGGTATCCAGCTTGAAGCCGATGGCTGTCACCAGCCAGCCCGTGGCGGTGGTTCCCAGGTTGGCACCAAAAATTACCCCCAGCGCATTTTGCAGGGGCAATATACTGGCCCCGACAAAAGCCACGACAATCAGGCTGACCAGCGAGCTGCTTTGCAGAAAGGCCGTGGTCAAGGCACCAATAACGACTCCTCGACCAGGGGATTTGGTTTGCTGGCGGAGTATTTTCCGCAGTGAACGGGTGCTGATACCCCGCAAACCGTTTTCCAGTACGCGCATCGCGTAGATGAAAATACCCAGGCCAGCCAGTAGTTCCCAGAATTGCTGCATAACCGTGATTCTAGGGACAGGTGCTAGTTTTTAACAAGCTATTCCTGGTGAATTAGACGCGCAGTGTCCCGAACCTGCGATTGATCAAGTAATTGATCATCGCCGATACGCTTCGTTGGCTGAGTTGTGCATAATTTCTGTTCGGACTATTTCAATGTGGACTAATTCCCTATGAGCCAGGCAATTAACAAGCAGATTGATGACATTTAATGGGCTTAGCTATAGATCGTCATAAGTTCTCAGCAGAGGAGTATCAGGAATTTTCCAGTCGCATCAGGCTCAGCCTGGGAATATTGGACGAAATGCTCAGTAGTCCTGGTTTTGGTCGTGGTGAAAGCAGTTTCGGAGCCGAGCTGGAGGTTTATCTGGTTGATGAGCAGGGCCGTCCGGCCTGGGTGACGGAGCAGTTATTGGCGACAAATAATGATGGCCGTCTGACCCATGAGTTGAATCAGTACAATCTGGAGTACAACCTGAGTCCGGTAATGGCTCGTGGGGCACCATTCACCGCGATTGGTGAAGAGATGTCCGCTGCGCTGTCGGAGCTAAGCACAAAGGCCGCTCAGCATAATGCCCATCCGGTAGCCATTGGCATTTTGCCGACCTTGCAGCAGACTGATTTAACTGCTGCGGCGATCACCGACCGGCCGCGTTATCACGCGCTGTCCAAAGGCTTGCTGCGCTTGCGTGGCGGTGCTTTTAATATCCACATTGACGGGCCGGAACCCCTGGCTTTTAGTTGTAACGATGTCTCTGTAGAGGGGGCGAATACCTCGTTTCAGATCCACTGGCGGGTTAATCCGGGCGAATTTGCATCGGTGTTTAATGCGGTACAGCTGGTTACCCCTCTGGTACTTAGCCTGGCTGGTAATTCACCGACATTACTCGGTCATAGACTATGGGACGAGACACGAATAGCGGTGTTCAAGCAATCTATAGATCACCGGCATGACGACGAAAAATGGCGGGTGCCGACACGTATTCCTTTTGGCTTTGGCTGGTTAAGGAAAAGTGCCATGGAATTGTTCTCGCAGTCAGTAGCGCTCTACCCACCTCTGCTGCCGGTATTGGGGCAAGAAGACAGTGAAGCAGTGTGGCGTAGTGGAGGTGTTCCGCGACTGGACGAACTTCGCCTCCATCAGGGAACAATCTGGCCGTGGAACCGTGCGATCTATGATTCCGCTGACGGTGGTCACCTGCGTATTGAAATGCGTTCACTGCCCGCAGGGCCTACCACTCAGGATATGGCTGCTAATGCTGCGCTCGCCATTGGTCTAGCTTATGGGCTGCGAGGCTCACTGGAAGAACTCTTGCCTGCTTTGCCTTTTCAATACGCTGAACAAAACTTCTACCGCGCAGCCCGGCACGGTATGGACGCGACAATATTATGGCCACAGCAAAATTATGGTGGGCCGGAAGAAAGGTCGGTGCTGGAAGTTACCCAGCAATTGTTGCCTTTTGCAGAGGCAGGGCTTCATGAGCTGGGGGTCGCGGATAGCGAGATTAGTCGTCAAATGAGTGTGATTAAAGAGCGGATGAGAGCGCGGCAGTCCGGGGCACGCTGGCAACGCAGCATGCTCGAAAATTTTGAACAGCAGGGCTTATCGCGGCCGGAAGCGCTGTCTGCAGTCTTATCTGCCTACCAACGGGAATGCCGTCGCGGTGTGCCGGTCAGTGAATGGAGCGAACTGAGTTAATGACAGACGTAGTGAGTAAGGTGGTGACTGAGGTAGCGACTAAGGTAGTAACAGACAGTGATGACCCTTACGTTTGGCTGGCACCTCGCCCCGATGAAGTGGGTGCAACGCCTATAGAGTTCCTGCACAAACTGCCTGGCCCTTGCTGGCTGGTGCTACCTGGCCGGGATCGCTCTCGAAGTCGGGTAATTGCCACCTTACTGCATGGCAACGAACCTTCCGGTTTAATCGCCACACATCGCTGTATCCTGGCGGGGATTGAACCGGCAGTGGATATACATATTTTTATCGGTTCGGTGGCTGCAGCCAGAAAAGAACCCTTGTTTTCCAACCGTTTCCTGTCGGACCACCGGGATCTCAATCGTTGTTTTCGTCCACCGTTTGATGATCAGGACGGCGGTGTGGCAGAAAAAATGCTGGCCTATCTGAGCCAATTACGTCCGCAATGTTTAATCGATATTCACAATACCTCCGGCGCTGGCCCCGCTTTTTCGGTGTCTCCGTTCGATAACCGTGCGCACCGCGCACTGACCGAATTATTTACCCATCGGATGATTATCACGGAGTTACGCCTGGGCGCCCTGATGGAAGTTGCGACACCAGATTTTGAGGCCATTACGGTTGAGTGTGGTGGGGCCAATGATGACAGTTCCCACGATGTGGCCTACCGGGGCTTGGTGCGTTATCTCACACAGGAGGTACTGTTTACTGATAGCCCGACTCTCGATTCTGGCCCGGACCTAGATCCAGACTCAAGCTCGTCAATATTTGAGGTTTTCGACGAGCCGCTACGTTTTGAGCTGATTGGCGGAACCGCATTGCGCTACGGGGAAGGGCCGATTGACGATGCCGATATTACCATTCCCGCCAATATAGAAAACTATAATTTTGGCGACTTCCACGCCCATCAGATTTTGGCCTGGCTTGAGTCCAGTGCGTTTGAACAGATCACGGTTAAAGATCTGGACGGTAATGAAGTTCGGGATGATTATTTTGAACAGCGGGGTGGTTGTCTATTTGTGAAGCGCTCACTGCGTTTGTTTATGGCCACCACCCGAGCGGATATTGCTTTGAGTGATTGTCTGTTTTACTTTGTTGTGGCTGACCAGATAAGCACTTGATCAGTAGGTTTTTGATCAAACTTGTTCAGGGGAGCTGGGTGGAATCATTATGAAAGCCATGCAAATAACAGCGGTCTGCCAGCTGACACCAGACAGTGAAGCCCTGACTCTCAGCGAGTTACCAGTGCCAGTGCCTCGCCCAAATGAATTGTTGGTAAAAGTGGCCGTCTGTGCGGTATGCCACACCGAACTCGATGAAATAGAAGGTAGAACTCCGCCCCCCTATTACCCAATGGTGCCAGGGCATCAGGTGGTGGGCACAGTAGTAGATATTGGCGATGTTGTGACGAAATTTAACCCTGGTGACCGCGTAGGTATAGCTTGGATTTTCTCCGCCTGCGGTACCTGCCAATTTTGCTGCGATGGTTTTGAAAATCTCTGTGCGGCCTTTCAAGCCACCGGACGAGATGTCAACGGTGGCTATGCTGAGTACATGGTCATCAATGAAAATTTTGCACTGGCGATTCCCGATGTTTTGACTGACGAAGCGGCGGCACCCCTGCTATGCGCAGGTGCCATCGGTTATCGCTCCATAAAGCTGGCTGGTATTCGCGATGGTCAAGCGCTTGGCTTGACTGGCTTTGGGGCTTCAGCGCATTTGGTATTGAAAATGGTCAGGTGTGAATATCCGAATACAGAGGTGTACGTTTTTGCGCGTAACCCTGAAGAGCGGGCCTATGCGCTGGAGCTGGGTGCAGTGTGGGCAGGCGGCACTGAAGACAAGCCGCCTCGAAAGTTAGTAGCCATTATTGATACCACGCCGGTATGGAAAACCATTGTTCATGCACTGGAGCATCTGCAGCCCAAGGGTAGGCTTGTTGTGAATGCTATTCGTAAAGAGAACCAGGACAAAGATTATCTGTCCAATCTGGATTATCCCTTACACTTGTGGCTGGAAAAGGAGGTCAAAAGTGTAGCCAACGTGACCCGCCGAGATGTCGATGAATTCCTGCAATTAGCAGCCAGGCTGAATTTGCAGCCCGATGTGCAGTTATATTGCCTGGAAGAGGCTAATCGGGCTTTGTGTGATCTTAAGTTCCGGCGGGTCAAGGGCGCGAAGGTGCTGAAAATCGGAATCGATACAGATTAAGTTTAGCTTAAGTGTTGGCTATCGAGGCTAAAAAGGGGTGTATTCTAATGCTTCCAATGGGCTAAGAAGCGCAATCGATATTATGAATATTCAGACGCGATGAATATTGAACAATTAACAGGTCAATCTGAAACCCGCCTCCAGGAGCTTTTCCCGGGACATTTTTTACATGAGCAGGTTATAGAGCCTTATCGCATGCTGGTTGAACTTGCAGCTAAAGCGGGCTTAGACTTGCGCCTTGCCAGCGGTTTTCGTTCCTTTGATCAACAACTCGCAATCTGGAATGCCAAGGCGAGTGGCGCGCGGCCTGTACTGGACGATCATGGTAAAACGCTTGTCATGGATGACTTGTCTGACATCGACAAGGTTCGGAGCATACTGCGTTGGTCAGCTTTGCCCGGTGCCTCTCGTCATCACTGGGGTACAGACATAGATGTCTGGGATGCCGGGGCAGTGAATGAAGATTATCAGCTGCAACTGGTGTCAGAAGAGTATGCGCCAGACGGGGTGTTCCAGGGTTTGAATCAATGGCTGCGTGAGGTAACCGCCAGCGGGGGCAGCAGCTTTTATCGTCCTTACGAGATAGATCGTGGTGGCATCGCACCTGAACCCTGGCATTTGAGTTATCGTTCAGTCGCAGAAGGCTTTGAAGGTGCGCTTGATCAGCTTCAGTTGCGAAAGGTGCTGGAAAATACCGATATTTTGTTTAAGCAGACGATTCTCGATAATCTCGATGAAATTTATCATGGCTATGTGCGAATCGGGCATTGAATCCCCCAGCTGATTCGGACATATTCCCGGCAGCAGGGTCTTTTTCAATTAAAGAGGTTATAGATAACACGCATGAACCAGCAGTTCGATCAGTTGTGGCTCGACATACGTGCTGAAGCAGAGATGTTTTCCCAGCAGGAGCCTGCGCTGGCCAGTTTTTTCCATTCGTCAATTTTGTGTCAT
>JAHRWI010000036.1 GCA_019090225.1 Porticoccaceae bacterium | reverse complement strand
GCTACGATTGTTCCTCTTCATTTTCGGGCACTTCATCGGCCAATACCTGCTCTTCAACTGAGATGGCAACTGCCGATCTTAATCAATGGTTTAGCGACCTGGGTGTAGCTTTGCCATCTGGTACCGGATCAATTTCCTGTGCAGATACGGACGCTACTGACGGCGATCCCTGCACTCTTGGCTCGCTTCATACCATCCAGGTTCAGTGGCAAGAAACCGATGAGACAGGATTTACCAACAAAACTTTTTCGTTGGATATTCAACCATAATGAATAGAATCTATTATCACCACTATGGCCGAAAGCGCAGGAATAGTTCGGGCTTTACGCTATTAGAACTGCTCATAGCCATGTCCCTGGGTCTGTTCCTTATCGCCGCTTTGATTCAAGTACTCATGGCAAATCGCACCGTTTTCAGAGTTCAGGAAAATATGTCGCGTACTCAGGAGGATGGCAGGTTTGCGATAGTCGTGCTAAACAAGGCAGTGAGTATGAGCGGGTACCGGGAGGATGCCACTAAAAAAGTCTCTTCACAGTTCAACGCTTACTCTACTTCAAGCCCCTCTATTGCGTTTTCAAGTGGAGAGGTTATCCGTGGTAGTGATAATAACGTCGGTGTCAGTGACGGTGTTCTGGATAGCAGTGATACCCTGGCTATTAGATTTCACGGCAGCACTGATAATTCCACAAGAGACTGCCTCAGCCTGGTCGTCAATAGTGGCCTCATTGCTACTAACCATTTCTATATTAACGACTCGAACACACTAACTTGCCAGTCAAGTATTTTTGACCCGACAATCGGTAGCACCAGCACTCTTACGCGGCCCTTGATCGACAACGTAGAAAACATGCAAATCCGCTATGGTATGAACACCAACGGCGGCGGATCGAATGCAGCGTCGGCGAATTGTTATCTAGACGCAGGAACCACTTTGGGCGCGGGCAGTGATTGCACAACGCTAAATTACAGTAACGTAGTGAGCGCACGCATCAGCCTAACCTTGAGATCTGAAGACGATAACCTCGTTCCCGGTGCAACAGCACAAACTTATACTTTCAACGATGCCACTGTCACCGCAACAGATAGGCGCCTGTACCGAGTCATTACAACAACCGTAGCAATACGGAATAGAATCTTATGATTAACAACCGATCAACCTCTTCTCTCCAGGGCAAACAAGCCGGGGCGGTATTACTCTTAAGCCTGATCTTATTACTAGCCCTGACCGCCATAGGCATTAGCACCATGCAAGGAACAGTATTCGAGGAAAAAATGGCTGGCAATACCCGGGATTGGAACTTTGCTTATCAAGCTGGTGAAAATGCCTTACGTGATGGGGAGTTATGGCTGGATAAAAGAGCTTCCCAACCGGAGGCTAACAGTAGCGGTAGCAATGGCGTCTGGGGGCTTAAAGATATCGGCACCGGTAGCTGGTGGACTACTCAAAGCGGCTCCTGGTGGGGCAGTAACGCCGTGACTTTAAGCGGTATTGCTAATCTAGAAGCCCAACCCAGACGTATTATCGAAGAAGATGTATTCCTGAAAGACAGCCTGGGTATCGGGCAACAACAAACGATCACTGGACTAAATTTTTATCGAGTAACCGCCAGAGCAACGGGCGGCACTGACCGGTCGGTGGTAAAACTGCAAAGTATGTACGCGAGGAGGTTTTAAATTATGGACAAGATATACACGACACCAAAATTACTGGGACTTATCTGTTGCGCAGCTGCGGCGGCCTCGATTGCAACTGCCAGCGCGACGCCACTTTCCTTAAGTCCAGTGCCGCTCCTCCTGGGTGGGGGTTTACCCGCCAATATCATGTTCACACTGGATGACTCCGGCTCCATGCACTTTGAGTACTTGCCGGATGACACAATGACACGGTACGTCTTCCCTCGAGCAACCAACGTCTACGGCCCTAGTGATTACAGCAATAGGCTCGCAGAATTTAACAATGCCCTGTCTTATTCGGTCAGAGTTCGAAGCCCCCAAATAAACAAGCTGTACTACAACCCCGAGATCACCTATCTACCCTGGTCGACGTCGAGCGGCGGCATCTTAGCGCCAGCCTCGCCTACCTGTGCGTTACACAATCCAAAAAACCCGGGTACTGGCGCCAACGTGTGTCGTAATCTGACCGTTAATAATACCCAACAAGCCAGGTGGCGGACTTACAACGGAACTGCTGGCGGGTGGCCCGGTGGCATGACCACCAGCAGCTCCCAAACTCGCACCTTTTGGCCAGCCGTTTACTACCGATATACGGGTAGCGTCTATGATGGCACAAGCGACTGGAATACAGCCAACTTTACGCAAGTATTGATCACACCAGCAGTCCCCACGTATACAGGCGGTTCGAAGCGAACAGACTGCGGCTCCGGCAGCCCCACCTGCACCTATGCCCAGGAAATACAAAATTTCGCCAACTGGTACACCTATTACCGCTCCCGCATTCTCACTGCCAGAGCCGGGGTCGGCAGAGCTTTTGCCACCCAGGGCACCAATATACGGGTCGGCTTTGCAGCCATTAACCAGGGTTCAAAAACCATCGATTCAGTCTCCAGCGCGAGCGCGATGATACGAGGACTGCGGCTATTTTCAGGCGCCGACCGAACCCAGTTTTTCGACGACCTCTACGAGCACGATATACCCGCGAAAGGCACGCCTCTTCGCAGCGCGCTAAATTCTGTAGGTAAATACTTTGAACGAACCGATAACCAGGGCCCCTGGGGAGCAACGCCCGGCACCAACGATTCCTCGGATCACCTAACATGTCGGCAGAGTTTCAATATCCTGATGACGGACGGTTACTACAATGGAAGTGCGCCGTCTGTAGGTAATGTAGACAACACTGCCCATGCCGCTATTACGGGCCCGCCTCCGACGGTGGGCAACCCCAACCAAACCTTCTCCTACAATCCGGGTCCGCCCTATAAGGATAGCTATTCCAATACACTGGCCGATTACGCCATGAAATATTGGGTGAATGACTTGCGTCCCACCCTATCCAATGAAGTGCCCAAGAGTTCAGCTGATCCCGCTTTTTGGCAACACCTGGTCAACTTCACCGTCGGTTTGGGAGTCCAGGGCTCCCTGGATCCGGATCCCAGCAAAAATGATTGGGCCGATTTACAAACTGGTGCTACATCGTGGCCAAACCCAGGCAACGGCAACCCGGAACATATCGACGACCTGTGGCATGCCGCGGTCAATAGCCGGGGCGAATTCTTTAGTGCGACCGACCCGGAAGCCTTTGCCGACCGGCTTAGCACCATACTAGCCCGTATCGCCGAGCGAGTCGGTTCGGCTGCTTCTGTAGCCTTGAATACCGGCTCCATTGCTTCGGATTCCAAGATATTCCAGGCCAAATTTGATAGTAGTACCTGGACTGGACAAATTTTGGCGTTCCCTATTAATTCCGATGGCACTCTGGGTAATAACACCTGGCCCGCAAATTTGATTCCATCTTCTGCTGCCTCGAGAGTTATCATTACCCATGACGGCATCAATCCCCAGGCATTTCAGTGGACTGATATTTCGACAGCCCAACAAGCATTACTGGGGTCTGAAGACGTACTTAAGTATTTGCGAGGTGTACAAACCCAAGAGAAATCACAGGGCGGCTCATTTAGAAACCGCTCAAGCTTACTGGGCGATCTGGTCAACTCTGCACCCTCTTTTGTCGGGAACACGAACTTCCATTACCCCGACAACTGGAATGGGCCAAGTACTGAACCCGAGGATGCTTTTCCATACTCTTCCTTCGTGGCAGCGCAAGAAACTGCGAACAGTGGTGCCGGACGTACTCCTCTCGTGTACATTGGAGCCAACGATGGCATGTTGCACGCATTTGACGGAGACTCTGGCCTGGAATTGTTTGCCTACATTCCTAACGAGTTATATGACGGCCTCAGTGATCTGTCGAGCACATCCTACTCGCACCGGTTTTATGTCGATGGTTCACCAACGATTGTCGATGCTTTTATCGGTGGTGGCTGGAAAACTATTCTGGTAGGTAGCCTGCAGGCGGGGGGGCAAGGGATATTCGCCCTGGACGTCACGGACCCAGCTAATTTCAGCTCCGAAGCTTCAGCCAAAAGTAAGGTGCTGTGGGAATTTACTGACAACGATACCAACGCGGTCTCGAGCACCAACGACAACTTTGATCCAGACCTGGGCTATACCTTTGGCCAGCCAAGTATAGTGCGGTTACAGAATGGCAAATGGGCAGCCATTTTTGGCAACGGCTATAACAGTACCCTGGATAACGATAGTGATGGACCAGCCAACGATAGTGCCACGGGTAATGCCGTTCTCTTTATAGTCGACCTGGCCACCGGGGACCTAATCAGAAAAATAGACACCGGCGTGGGAAGCGCGTCTGACCCCAGCGGCAATAATTATCCTAACGGTCTCTCAGAGCCGGCCATCGTTGATATCGATGACGACAGTATTGCCGATTATGTTTATGCCGGGGATTTACAGGGTAACCTGTGGAAATTTGACCTGACCGGCAGTTCAGCCAGTTCCTGGGCAGTAGCTAATTCCAACCCACTATTCACCGCTTGTGCCGGAACGTTTTGTAGCAATTCTAACTATCAACAAATCACCACAAAACCTCTGGTCGGAAGGCACCCAGAAAAAGGCTACCTGATATATTTTGGTACTGGCAAATACATGGAAGTCGGTGATAACAATGCCACCGGACAAATCGGCCAGACTTTTTACGGGATCTGGGACAAAGACGATGGCGGCTTTGCGGCGTTTAACCGATCAGCGTTACTGGAGCAAAAAATCGTCAAAGAAGTGGTCGAGTTTGGCCTCGAGTTAAGAGCTTCGACTCAGTACACACCCAACTGGAGTACCCACAAAGGCTGGTACCTGGATCTCTATAACCAGGAAGGAGGCGCTAGCGATAACTACGGTGAGCGCCAGGTAACGACTTCGGTGTTAAGAAATGGCCGGATAATTTTCACCACCCTCATCCCCAATGAAGATCCTTGTGCCGGAGGCACCGGCTGGTTTATGGAGATTGATGCTATCTCGGGAGGCAGGCTGCCGTTTACACCATTTGATCTAAACAAAGATGACAAGTTTGATGAGGACGATTATCTTCAAAATGTAGGCGACATTGATGGCGATGGCATTGACGATATCATCCCGGCCAGTGGACGAAAATCTCCCCCAGAAGTTGGGGTCATTCCAACACCTGGCATCGTGACCAGCCAGGATGGCAAAACCGAATTCAAATATGAAAGTGGCTCCACAGGCCAGATTGATATCATCGTCGAAAATCCAGGTCAGGATGCTATCGGCAGGCAATCCTGGCAGTACCTGGAAAACTAAGGGAATAAACTACCCCGCCGCAAGCTGGCGGGGTATTAAGGTGTATTCACCCGCTTCCGCGTCACGAAGCGTTTTTTTGCAGCAAGCTGCGGAGAATAAAACCCAGAGAGATTTAATAAAGAAGCTAGTGATGAACATACCGATGAAACCATTCCCCAAACTAAAATATTGGCTGGCATCAATATTAGTTTTTGGAGTAATAAACGGGCCTGACATGAGTACACTCCATGCCACCAGTAATAACTATGGTGTTACTGGCACAGTAGGCAAGGTGAGCCAAGCTCTGAGCACGAGAACTTTCGATGGAAAGCAGTTCCGCGTTATGAGTAAAGTGTGGTCTGCGAAAGAAATCGGTGGGGGAAAATCAAACCGGTGGCAAAAGTCGGGAATCAGGTTGGTCTGATTGTCTTCGCGGCGCCGGGCAGTTCTTCCGTATGGGAAACCTGGAATCTAAACAAGGGTCAAAAATGAAGCACTTACCACATAGCAAAAAAAGATCCAGACTAACACGAGGTTTTTCCCTGATCGAGATGCTAGTGGTTCTCGCGATTATCGGTATTGTCGCCGCCATTGCCTTGCCTAGCTACTATGCTCAAACAGAAAAGACCCGAAGGGGCGTTGGAAAAGCTGATTTAGTGGAACTAGCCAGTTTTATGCAGAGGTTCTACACTGAGAATAATCGCTATGATCAGGATGCAGGCGGAACCGCTGTTGCCTTACCGTTCAATGAATCTCCGAAAGATGGTGCGACGAAGCATTACGACATCACCCTAACAGGACTAACACAAACACAGTACAAGCTCGAAGCAGCCCCGAAAGGTGGACAGGCGAGCGATGACTGCGGCACCTTAAAGCTTGCTCATACGGGTGCAAAAGAGGCGGCTCAAGCTAATTGCTGGTAAAGTTTTTTACCTTGAAGGTTTATTTTTTGCTGGAGCGACGTACAGCCGTCAATCACCCATACACCTGCTGTTATACAGCACTTATTTACAACATTTGTTGTGCTCGCTATTCGTAAGCACTAATGATATTTAACAGATAGACTGTGTACAGCATCAACCAATGCGGCCACATGTCTGGGGTCAATATCAGGCGTTACGCCATGTCCCAGATTAAAGACGTGGCCTTCACCACTTCCGTAGCTGCCGAGAATTTTTCCTACTTCTGATTCGACAACCTGTACTGAACTTCGCAAAATTGCTGGGTCCAAATTACCTTGCAAGGCGACTCTGTCACCCACCCTGGCTCGGGCTTCACCCATGTCCTGCGTCCAATCCAGGCCGATGGCATGACAGCCCGTGGCTACTACAGATTCAAGCCAGCCACCGCCGCCTTTGGTAAAAAGAATGACCGGCACCGTTCTGCCCTCAGCTTCAGTATTTAATCCAGCTACAATCTGGGCCATATACTTTAATGAAAATTGCTGGAAGGCGGCTGTACTCAACACCCCGCCCCAAGTATCGAAAATCTGAACTGCCTGGGCACCAGCAGCTATTTGTGCATTTAGATAATCGATAACCGACAGTGTTAGCTTTTCAAGCAGTACAGCCAACAGATCCGGGTTGCTGTAAGCCATTGTTTTTATTTTCGCAAAATCTTTACTACTCCCACCTTCGATCATGTAGGTCGCCAGCGTCCACGGGCTCCCTGAAAAACCGATCAGCGGTACCCGGCCATTCAATTCTCGTCTGATTAAACGGATGGCATCAGGGACATAGGGTAGGTCCGAAGCAGTATTGACGATGGGTAGATCTTCTATATCTTTAGCTGACTCAATGGCTTTACGAAACTTGGGACCCTCGCCCTGATCAAAATACAGACCCAGGCCCATGGCATCAGGAATGGTCAAAATATCGGAGAACAATATCGCCGCGTCCAGGTCAAAACGTTCCAACGGCTGCAACGTTACCTCGCAAGCTCCTTGAGGATTTTGACACAGAGACATAAAATCCCCGGCCCGCTCCCGCCTGGCCCGATATTCAGGTAGATATCGACCGGCCTGGCGCATCACCCACACGGGTGTAGCATCTACAGGCTGGCGTAATAAGGCCCGCAAGAAACGATCATTTTTTAAATCCGACATACTCAGGCCTGTTGCAACTCCAATTATTCTAGATTAATTGTCAAGGTTAGTCCTCAAACTTAAACATCAAGAAAGTCTAGAATGCCTTCGGCAGCCTTACGACCTTCCCAGATAGCGGTAACCACCAGATCCGAACCACGGACCATATCGCCACCAGCAAAGACTTTCTCATTGCCGGTTTGGAACGGATAAGGCTGATCTTCATCAGCGATTACACCATCCCAATCGTTAAGTCCGATGTCGTGCTGAGCAAACCAGGATGCGGGGCTAGGTTGAAAACCAAAGGCCAGTAAAACGATATCAGCAGCAACTACTTGCTCGCTACCGGCCACTGGTGTGGGTCTCTGCCGCCCGTTTTCATCGGGGGCACCCAATTCAGTGGCAATCACTTTAATGCCGGTGACTTCGTTATTACCGACAATTTCTAAGGGTTGCTGATTAAATAAAAACTCAACCCCCTCTTCCTGGGCATTGGTCACTTCCCGACGAGAGCCAGGCATATTGGCTTCGTCCCGTCGATAAATACAAGTCACCTTGTTGGCACCCTGGCGAATAGCGGTGCGGTTGCAATCCATGGCGGTATCACCGCCACCCAGAACCACAACATTTTTACCCTTAACCGACAAAAAATCCTGCCCGGCTTGTTGGGGCCAGTTCTGGTTGTGGTTCACATTGGCCACCAGATAAGGCAAGGCATCCTTTACACCGAGCAAGTCTTCACCGGGAAAACCACCGCGCATGGATTTATACGTCCCCATACCCAGGAAAACAGCGTCATATTCGTTGAGGAGGTCTTCGAACTCAAGATCCTCACCTATCTCAATATTCAAACGAAATTCAACACCCATTTCGGTAAATATTTCACGTCGTTTAGCCATCACGGATTTTTCTAGCTTGAACTCGGGAATACCGAAAGTTAACAAGCCACCAATTTCGGGATAACGATCAAATACCACCGGATGAACACCGTTGCGCACCAGAATATCGGCACAGCCAAGACCGGCTGGCCCAGCACCAATAACGGCGACTTTCTTGCCGGTCGCCTGGACCTCAGACATATCTGGTCGTCAACCCATGGCCAGGGCGGTATCAGTAATGTATTTTTCAACATTGCCGATAGTCACCGCGCCAAAATCATCGTTGAGCGTACACGCACCTTCACAGAGTCTGTCCTGGGGACAAATGCGACCACAGATTTCAGGCAGGGTATTGGTTTCGTGGCACAACTCGGCAGCTTTTAAGATATTACCGTCGACCACTAATTGTAGCCAGTTCGGTATGTAGTTATGGACCGGGCATTTCCATTCGCAATAAGGATTGCCGCAATCCAGGCATCGGTGCGCCTGCGCAGCCGCATCGTGCGTAGCATAGGGTTCATAGATTTCCGCAAAGCCCTCGGTGCGATCGACGATGGACTTTTTTTCGGGATCCCGACGCTCTAACTCAAGGAATTGAAAATGGTTATTCAGGCGCTCAGACATAGATATTTTCTCTTAATACATCCACCCATAGCATAGGCCACACTGGCATCATTCCTAGCAATCACTCAGGTCGCCCACGGGTATTTTCAAACAAGCTCGTAAGGGTGGCAGATTTCGGTTTGACCAACCAGAATTTGGCAACGTAATCATCAAAGTTTTCGGCCAGTTCCCGACCTCGTTCGCTGCCAGTTTCTTCAACAAATTCTTCTATCATATGTCTTAGAAAAGACCGTTGATTCTCCAGTGCTTCCTGAGTTATACGCTGCACTTCGACCAATTCGGTATTGACACGATCATAAAAATCTCTTTCTATATCAAGCACATATGAAAACCCGCCGGTCATTCCGGCACCAAAATTATGACCCGTGGAACCCAGAACGACTACCACACCACCGGTCATATATTCACAGCAATGATCGCCAGCACCTTCTACCACCGTATGAGCACCAGAGTTCCTAACCGCAAAACGTTCTCCTGCCCGACCTGCGGCAAACAATTTACCGCCAGTTGCGCCGTACAAGCAGGTATTACCCATAATAGGCGCGTCATGACTGGCAAACTGACTGCCCGGTGGCGGAGACAAAATAATCTTTCCTCCCGCCATGCCTTTACCGACATAGTCATTGGCATCGCCCGATAAATATAGCTCCAGACCACCGGCATTCCAGGCACCCAACGATTGTCCTGCGACACCGCTCAAGGAAATCTTAATTGGCGCATCCGCCATGCCCTGATTGCCATGCCTACGCGCAATTTCGCCACTCAGACGTGCACCAATTGTGCGATCACAATTGGACACGGTGTATTCAAAATGACCACCGGCGCTGTTTTCAATGGCAGGTAAAATATCATCCACCATGCGCTCTGCCAGTTCACCTTTATCAAAGGGTCTATTGCTGGCGACCTGACAATATTGCGGCTTACTGTCGAGCAAAGCATCCCGATGCAAGATTGGCGACAGATCCAGCTGCTGTTGACGCGCAGTTCGACCGGGCAGCACTTCAAGCAAGTCAACACGACCAATCAGCTCTACGAGGCTTGAGACACCCAACATCGCCAGGAATTCACGAACCTCTTCGGCAACAAACAAAAAGAAGTTCCGAGCATGTGCAACCGTGCCAGCGTAGTAACCGTCTCGCAAGCGCTGATCTTGAGTCGCGACACCGGTCGCACAATTATTGAGATGGCAAATACGCAAGTATTTACAACCCAGCGCGACCATAGGCGCGGTACCAAAACCAAAGCTTTCAGCACCCAAAATGGCGGCTTTTATGACGTCAAGACCGGTTTTTAATCCGCCATCAGTCTGCACCCGAACCTTGTCACGCAGGTCGTTAGCCTGCAAGGTTTGATGGGTTTCTGCCAAACCTAGTTCCCAGGGTGAACCGGCGTAGCGAATAGACGTTAGCGGACTCGCAGCAGTGCCGCCGTCGTAACCTGAGATAGTGATTAAGTCGGCGTAGGCCTTAGCGACACCGGCTGCAATGGTACCAACACCCGGGCGCGACACTAGCTTCACAGAAACGAGCGCCTGCGGGTTAACCTGTTTCAAATCAAAAATGAGCTGAGCTAAATCTTCTATCGAATAAATATCATGGTGTGGCGGGGGCGAAATCAAGGTCACGCCTGGCACGGAATAACGCAAACTGGCAATAAGATCGTTGACTTTGCCGCCGGGTAACTGGCCACCTTCACCTGGCTTGGCACCTTGCGCAACTTTTATTTGAATCACTTCTGCGTTGACCAGATAGTGGGGTGTAACACCAAAACGACCAGACGCTACCTGCTTAATTTTCGAGCTTTTATTGGTACCGTAACGCTTAGGGTCTTCACCGCCTTCCCCTGAATTTGAACGACCTCCGAGGCTGTTAAGGGCCTCAGCAAGGGATTCATGGGCCTCTGGAGACAGCGCCCCCAAAGACATGCCGGCAGAGTCGAAGCGGGCAATAATATCTTTAGCGGACTCGACTTGATCAAGGGGGATGGAAGGATTGTCGGTTTTCAGACGCATTAAATCCCGCAGAGTTGCTACCGGGCGATTGTTCACCAGGTCAGCATCTGTCTCTT
>JAHRWI010000035.1 GCA_019090225.1 Porticoccaceae bacterium | reverse complement strand
TGCGCGTCCCAGTGAGCGGTAGCGAACGACTTGATTTTCTTGTTAGGCATTTGTTGCACTTCACTTGGAAATATAAGCATCTTTAATAATCCGCTTTGAATGTTAAACCAAATAAATTATCCAAATTCCAGCTCAGAATTGCCATTGATGTGTTTTTACTTCCGCCTATAATTTTCGCTTCTACGAAATAGTACACATCAAATGCTTTGCTGCCATGGATATTCATGAATTGGATGCTTGTTCCCCTTTCTATATAACGTATTACATTCCCGTCTCTCGATAGGTTGTATTTCGATTCTGGAATCATGCAACTAAGTTTGCTATCAGAACCCACCCAAACATCTTTAGTTGTCAGTCGTTTGTGGCATTTAATAACCACTGCGTCATTCAAAATAGGTAATACAGCATTAGGTGCAATACCAATTCTTTTTTCCATCGACGCCGGAGCCACGCAGCCAGCGAGGAGGAGCAGTAATAATAGGAATGCTAGTTTCATCAGCATTAACTCTAAATTCGGACGCCTAACAGTATTATTCAGAAGACAACGTCGCACTATCACCTGGCTCGCTATCTAGGGCATCATTTTCGAGGACAAATGGTTTTATTTTTTTAATTTCAAGGCCTTACCCCCATTATTCTTATCAACGCTTACGGTGATAGAGCGACGAAGGCGCAACTGTTTTTGTTTTTCGTCTCGTGAACACTTATCACAAGCCTTTACATTTCAACCAGTTATCAGCACAAAAAGTGTTCGCGAGACGGTCGCTACTGATCTGGGATCTTGAGCTATAAAATCACAGGATGTCGCGGCCCAGCACAACGAAGATTACCTAAGAGCACAAGTAACCAGGAAAACACGCTAACGCTCACATTATAGGCCCAAGGGTAGCAAAGCGTCTCTCTTCAACTCTTTATCCCCCATAATCGCAGCAATCAGGCATGGCAGTCCCGTCAGCCTTCAGTGACGTAATCACCAGGTCCTAAGCGCGGCCTAGGTTTTCACACCATCCCGAGCGTCAGCTGCCGCAAGGCCTTCCAGCATCAAACCATAGCCCAAATGCTCAAGCATCTTTTTCTTGAGTTCGAGGGTCAGGGCGGCGCGAGTAAAGCGCTGGGTGGTCCGGCCTTGCAGGCATATCCTCTCGGCCAGTTCCCAGGCTCGGGGTAAAAGATCAGCCTGTGGCATCACTTCAGCTACGACACCAAGAGATTTAGCCTCCTCGGCGCTGATTTCTTCGCCGGTCAGTAAGAAGTAACGCCCCCGGTTGGGGCCCAGCAACATTGGCCAGATAACATGGACACCGTCGCCGGGCACCAGGCCGTTATTGTAGTGGGGGCTATCGGCAAAAGTGGCGTTGTCAGATGCCAGAACAATATCGCACAGCACTGCCAGTTCCGAATGGGCGAGCGCCGGGCCATTCACCGCTGCGATCATCGGCACCGGGATATCAAGTAGATTCATCACTAACTTTTTAGCATCGAAATATATTTTGTCAAAATAACTGGGTGGGATGGTGGTGGTGATCGCTTCGGCCATCTCGTCAATAAAGATGTTGCCCGTGCCGGTGAGGATAACCACTTTGTTGTCGCTGTCATTAGCGATGTCGGAGAAACAGTCTCCCAATTCCTCATGGGGCGAGAGGTCCCATACTAATTCCTTATCCTCGGCGTGTAAGGTGGCTTGCAGAATTCCGTCACGCCGTTCCATTTTCACATGCTTGTATTTGTTGGCATATTCTTCGAATTTGGACATTTCCGTCTCCTTTTTAATATTTATAGAGTGTTCGGATACTATGCTCGAATACTTGTACATGCCAGCCAAAACACAGCCTTGTGATAGTGATCGGCCTAATTAACAATACCACTAGACTGGGCACCCCAACACCATGTTGGTGTGTGCGGCTTAGGTGGGCTTGTGCATCTTCGCTCAGTTTATAATTACCCAGCATTGCGCAATGCTTGCTTAGGTTTGTCCAGGTAAATTTACCTACCCATCTATCAAGAGGTTTCGCGCGGGCTGGCAGGTAAGTTCGGACGGACGAAAACCGACATACAATTTTTTATGGGGGGGTTACAGGGGATTTTTATTCTGATTTTTTAACGATTCCACACTGCGATTGCAATGCGTCATGAAATACTTCATTTATCATTTTCCGCAAAGCTCATATAGCCATTTTTTTCCTGCATTTCGATCCTGCCCATCACCTCGGGAGCGATATTCATCGATCTTTCCTCAGGAAATCGCCCTTCTAATAGCTCAGGGCGTAGGTAAAATTGTTCAGGATCATTGATCAATGCCTGGCTCTGCATAGGATACTTTAACCAACGTCGGCGCATAAAGTCCGGCGTAAACATAGTCAGCTCTTCTTCAGACCACTCACGAACAATAATCGCATCGTGCAAGCTATAACTGAGTAAATCCTGTTCTAAATCGTAATAAACAGACAAGTTGTTTGAATAACCGTGACCTTCTGCCAAGTTTTTATTGTCGTGGCGCGCCAAACGCACCTGGACAGTTTTTAACTCGCCTTCTTCATCGTATTGTTCGAGCCGAAGGGGATAAAAATAATACTGATCGACCCAGTAAATAAGCTTTGAAACTTTGTAGTTAGGTAACCAGTCACGATTCGGTTCGGCCACTACAACGAAACAATCCACACCGCCATCGGGTCGATAAAAGGGATAACGCTCACCCATCATTTTTATTTCTGCGGTGGCCACGTCATAGTAGCTGCCATCCGGTCGACCCAGGGTCATCTGTTTGCGGTTGCCGGGAAAGCGCGCCGTTTTATAGAGCGTATCAGCACCGAGCAGGCGCCAATCAAATTCCCAGGCTTCGCGGCCAGTGATATCGTCAAAGGATTGCACCATGTCGGGAAATTGAGCTTCTCGTCGTGGCGGTGGTTGTCGGCGCACCCGGCGTAATGATGGGCTATAAACAAAAAAATCTAATTTAGCCGGGCTTTCAACGCTGGAACGGCGCATTAACCACATCTGCTGGAAGCCATGGTTTTTTGGTGGGTAGGTATCAAAATAAATTTGTCGAGAATGCAACTCTCCGGGTTTAGCTTTAATCAGCCCCTGAGCGCCAGGCTCAATCAATTGCTGAACCATGCCGACCGTCACACCCTGAGTTAAGTACCCCGCTTTGGTGAGTACACCGAAGGCATCGGCCATAACGTGAGACCAACGCGGCACGTGACTAAAGTCCATCACGCGATAGCCCATTTCCAGGGCTGAGAAAGGTGCTTTGAAGGGCCATTGCTCGGTGGGGAGATAGCCTGCCGATTTACTGGCGTTGCCCACCTGAGCTGCAAGGTCGACCCGTTTTTTTTCAAAACCTGTTAATTGTTCAAGGCTACGCCAACTTCCCTGTTGCTTAGAAGTGGAACTGTCAAGATCGGCAGCAACCGGGCTGGTAGAAAATGCAAGCAAGGTTACTAGAGTCAATAGCCATCCATAAAAAATGCCTGGAAAGCGGAATTTTCTTGACCAGGAATGGCCACCAGGGTGGTTTACGATCATATTATTTTTATACATCTATAACACTCTACTCGTCTTGAATTAGCACTGAAGATTTAGCACCTAAAATTCGTATTGGAATTCAATACCCACGTTATCGTACTTGTGATACTGACCAAATAAATCATCGTTATTGCCACCACTGTAATCAGTATAAATAAAGCTACCTTTAATGTACTGACTAAATTCGTAGCTGGCTACGAGCTTGGTCTTCGAACCCTGATAACCCCGATCAGGCCCACTAAAATACGGACTTAAGGTAACGTTTAACTTTAATCTATCGCGAGTTGCTCGCACCGGACGCTCAACAAAAATGACTGGGATAAAATTCCAACGATCACCGATAGCGCCACCAAAACCCGCGCCCAGGCCTCGACGCCAGTCAAATGTGTAATAAAACGAGGGTTGAAATATCGCTGTTACATTGGCGGGCATGGCAAACTCGAAGGCCAGCGCACCACGCACCGTGTCATGCTTGCTAACACCTGAGCTCATTAACCCAGCACGAGCGGCAGCCATGCCAAAGAAATCCGTGAAATGCGCATCTTTGGTGTACAGCGCCTCAGCCCGAAAAACAACGGGCAGCGCGCCGATGCCTGGTACGCCAGACATTACCCAGGCGTAGTCCGAAGTAATACCAAAGTGATGAAGCCGCTCGTGCTCGGGTTCTATAATCAAATGATCACCCGTGGCGTCAGTGAAGCGGCCGCTAATATTCTGCACCGGATCGCGCTCAAAGGCGTAGTAATAAACCAGGCCCCAGGTCAACGCGCCATTGGCGACATCTATGCGGGCAGCAAACTGATGATCACTAAAGTGCTGCCAATCTGGTCGCTGGGTCTGTAAAACACGGTCACCCGCTGCGTTGCTGCGGTTATTGAGTAGCGGCTCGTTTATGGAGGCATTGGCATCACCAGGCGGTAACAGTGGTGAAGACCATGGCGCACCGTAGCCGGGATTTAAATTGGCTTCAAAGTCTGGTATCCAGAGCACGTTGAGCGACACGTCCTCAAAATAATAGGTCATATTCGCCATCCACATCGGTAAACGGCGGAGTTCGTAATCGCTGGCCTCAAGCTGCACAGACTCTCTGAGATCCATGGAGTTAATCAGATCGATGAACTGCCCGTCCATCTTGCCCCAGGCAATTTGCTGCTTACCGAGCACCATGTCTAATTTAGCGGTCCGATAAGAGAAGTAAAGCTCTCGGGCAATACGATTGAAATCATCGTATTTTTGGAAAGCCTCATCAACTCGGTCCGCATAAAGCCCATCGGCATCTTCAATATCGTAAACGCTGTCATATAAAAAATGATTAATGCTGGTGATTTCCATGCCTGGCGACAGGCGATAATTCAACTCCAGCTCAAACACGCTCTGCGCTTGCACGGTACTAAAATCGCGATCTCGAAAACCAATACCCTCCTGTCCGGAAACCAGGCTATCAGCCCACAGAAAATACGAGCCATTGATACTCAAACCGGGCAGACGTCGTTCAAGTGGCTTGGTGAGGTAGCGACCACCGGGATCAAAGGTGGCCAGTTTTCGTTCAAAGCTACCAAAGGCATCGGATGCAGCCTGGGACTCAAAGGCGCAACTCAATATTAGTCCTAGAGCGAGCGTCGGGACGCTTTTAAGAAAGCCCAGTCGCGCTTTGTAATGGCCGTATGGATTAGGCAGTAGTAAGAGTTTATTCACTGATACTTCGTTGTTCATAGATATTTTCCAGAGCTCGATTTGTGTTTTCGCTCGTTGCGATAGCACAGGCGTTATACACGATTAATAATGACTGATATCGGTAGGCAGTGAGGGCGGACACATCTAAATTTGTGCACGAAAAGGCGTGTTTGATAGCTACTGCGGCGGCTTAGGATACTACAAGATAAGACCTAAGCGTTAACAGGACTTACCCTATCGTTACTAGCGGCCTTACTTTTCAGCATCTAACATCACTGCTGATCAGCCTCGTATTCCCTGACAAAAATATCGACGGCACGGCTAATACCCTGCTGGATTTCTTGTTTGTCGGGTAGTTGCAGGCCCAAGAGCGCTCGCATATGTAAATCTGACCGCACCATGCCGTAATACTGGCGAGCTGCAGCTTCCACATGATCTATCTTGAGCGCATCCAGTTTTACCTGGCGAAGCAGATACTGGGACAAGCGTTCGACTGCTGCCCCTGGGCCAAATTCGTAGAAGGCTTTGCCTAACTCGGGAAACCGGACACCTTCTGATACAACAGTGCGAAAAATCGCCAGACTTTCATCCTGCAATAATATGTCTAAATAATTACGTCCTAGATTTTCCAGCGTGTCATACAGGCCCTGTTCATCAGTAACTTCTGGTGCCAACGGCTCCATCATACGGTCGACAAGGCTCACCACCACAGCGGCAAATAAACCTTCCTTATTCTCAAAATATTTATAGACCGTGCGCTTCGAGCCACCCGCCCGGCGCACCACCTCATCAACACTGGCGCAGGTATAACCGTACTCAAAAAAGACCTCCATCCCGGCTTTAAGGATAGTCTGACGTCGTTCCCGCTCTGGCGTATGCATTGGTTTTAGGTCTCCACTCATGTATCCATCGACTATCATTATATTCAGGTAATACCGCATCAGGAATATCGGTCTGGTTTGGGGTAAACCTCCCCTCCTGGAGATTTCAGGTAGCCACACATACAATCTTGCAAGGCTTGGGTTCGAGTGCTAGGGTACGGCACAGTACCTTGTGCGATCAAGGCCTCACCATGACGCTATTGAGCGGCCGAACACGTAAGGAATACTATAAATATATCTATACTTATCTTAATCGCGCTACTGAGTATATAAACGAATATAGAACCTGATGTAAGACTAACGACAACACTAACAATAACGACGCTGAGTCCTGCATTAACAACACTGGGCCCAGGCTCCGACAATTAACTGGTTCCTAATCATGCGTAAAATCATCCTGCTTTCTATCTTGGTCCTTGTCTTAGCCAGCGGCGGCTGGTGGCTCAAAAACTGGTGGACAGAAGGTCGTTATTGGGAATCCACCGATAATGCGTATACCCAGGCAGATATCACCATTATCAGCGCCAAGGTACCCGGCATTGTCGAAAAGGTGAATGTGAGTGGTAACGACTCAGTAGAAGCTGGCGATATTCTCATTTCCATGTACAAAAATACGTTTGACGCCAAGGTAGCCAAGCGCGTCGCAGAAGTCGCCGGGGCTGATGCCAATATGGCGCGGCTCGAAACACGACAGGTATTGCAGGAAGCCACCATTAAGGCCAATGCCGCCGAAGTTCGCTCAGCACAGGCTCAACTGGAAAGAACTCGCCTCGATCTCACTAGAGCCGAACAACTGAAGAGCCGTGGCTTCGCCGAAAAACAACGCTATGACCATGCTCTCACCGATGTCGCCAGTGCCGAAGCTGAATTAGCGAGAACCCAGGCCAACCTTGTCGCGGCCCGTGCTCAACGCGATGTTCTGAGCGCCGAAGCCAAAGAAATTACTGCTTCCCATGCCGAAGCCAAAGCCAAGCTACGGGTCGCCCAGATTGCGCTTCATCTGTCTGATATCCGCGCCCCTCGCGACGGCGTAGTCGGCAACAAGCATGTCGAGCCTGGAGAATATATCCACGTTGGTGCTCGTAAAATGGCCTTGGTGTCCCTGGATGACATCTGGGTAAGCGCCAACTTCAAGGAAACCCAACTGACCAAAATGCTGCCCGGCCAGAAGGCTACTATTGAGGTGGATGCATTTCCCGATGACTTAATTGAAGGTGTTGTAGATAGTTTATCGCCAGCTAGTGGCGCGCAATTCAGTCTTCTACCCGCCGACAATGCCACCGGTAACTTCACCAAAATCGTCCAGCGGGTACCGGTGAAAATACTGCTTGATCAAAACAACCCCATCGCCAAACGCCTGCGTCCTGGCATGTCTGTGACAGCACGGGTCGATATCCGGGGCAGCGGTGAAAGCGCGCAAGAAGGCAAGCTTGCTGTCAGCCAGTAGCTGACCTTAAGCGGATACTGACACTCCCATGAGCGGTGCATCCGCCACCGCTGACGACGCTACTACCGAGCCGTCCGCAGCTCCGGCCGAAGACGCCAGCCATGTATCTTTTGGCACCTGGTTAACGGTCTTTGGCGGTGTTCTGGGTGCTTTTATTGCCGTCCTCAATATCCATATCACCAACGCCTCCCTGAAAGATATTCAGGGTGCTTTGTCGGCAACCTTGCAGGAAGGCTCATTTATTTCGACCGCTTACCTGACGGCCGAAGTGATCGTCATCCCCATGACGGGCTGGCTGGCTATGGTCTTCGGCCTGCGCCGTTATATGTTGACCAACGTCGCGTTTTTTATTGGCGCCACCTTACTCTGTGCCATGGCCTGGAATCTGGAATCCATGCTGGTGTTCCGCACCCTGGCGGGCCTGGCCGGGGGCACGCTGATCCCCTTGTCTTTCACCATCATTCTGACTTTGCTGCCACCCAGCAAGCAAGCCATCGGCATGGGCATGTTCGCCCTGACCGCCACCCAGGCCCCGACCATTGGCCCTACCATGGGCGGCTACCTCACCGAGACTTTCGGCTGGCAGGCGATTTTCTATTTGCAGATTATCCCCACCACCATCATGTTCGCCATCCTGTGGCGAGGCTTAAAGAAATCATCAATGAATCTGTCGCTGCTCAAAAACGGCGACTGGTACGGCATGATCACCATGGCGGTTGGCCTGGGCGCGATGATTATTATGCTCGAAGAAGGCGAGCGCAAAGACTGGCTCGAATCCGACTTTATTCTGCGCGGCACCATGCTGGCGATTACCTGCCTGGTGGTTTTTGTAGCCATCGAATTAAAAGGCAAGCAGCCCTTTATCAACCTGAGATTATTAAAACGCAGAAACTTCTTACTCTCCAATATGGTAGGGATCGTCCTCGGTCTGGGTTTATACGGCTCGGTATTTATCATGCCCATGTACCTCGCGCAGGTGCATGGTTATAACGCCATGCAGATCGGTCTGGTCATGATGTGGGTGGGCCTGCCTCAATTAATTGTGGTGCCTATCGTACTGCGACTGATGAAAGTCATCGACCTGCGTGTGCTTATGGCGATCGGGGTATTTATTTTCGGCCTCAGTTGTTTAATGAATATCTACATGACCGCTGATTACGCCCATGACCATCTGCTCTGGCCAAACGTGGTTCGCGGCCTGGGCATGCCTTTTATTATGGTTCCGCAAAATATTATCGCCACTGCAGAAATCGAACAGGAACAGGTCGGCTCAGCATCAGGCTTACTGAATGTCTTGCGTAATTTAGGCGGGGCCGTCGGCATCGCTGCGCTCGCAACCTTTCTCTCGGTGCGACAGCAATTTCACTCCAACCATATTCTCGAATCCGTATCGGCCTACAATCCCTTTACTCTCGAACGTCTGCAAGGGTTCAGTAATTATTTCAGTGGCCTGGGTGCTGATCCTGAACTTGCCCAGCAACAAGCCTTACAAGCTGTGGACGCTATCGCCCGACGAGAAAGTTTTATCATGGCTTACAACGACTGCTTCTATTTGATGGGTGCAGCTTTTATTATCAGCCTCGGCTTTATCGCCTTTATGAAGAAGGTGCCGACACCCGATCACTAATTAGCAAAACCGATGCAACACAAGGGCATAACAAAAAGCCACGACAAGCACTTAAAATAAATACAAATTTACCAGGAGATAATCATGGCAATTCACCAGGTAGGGCCAGTCGAAGAATTGGCCGTAGGCGAACGAAAACATCTCAATCTCGATGGCACTAAAGTACTTTTGTTTCATCTGGACAGCGGTTTTCATGCCGTACAAGCCAGTTGCCCGCATATGATGTTGCCTTTAAAAAGCGGGAAATTACTAGACGATGGCAAAACCCTGCAATGTCCGATACATCGGGCACAGTTCGATATCGCCACGGGGGACGTGAATAAATGGGCTAACTTTCCACCGGGAATCCAGATGCTCAATGTTATTCGCAAGGAAAAATGCCTGCAAACCTATACGGTTACCGAGGCTGATGGTGAACTCAGTATCGAAATCTAACTATTTTTAAACCGCTCAAGCGAGTGGGTTAGGCTAAATGTCTGCTCATTCAAGTACTGTTCATTCAAATAGACCCACCGGCATTTTTAACATGCCGTCCTTTAACCTGCGTCCCAGGTAATGTGAGTTCCACACAACATGAGTTCTACCTGACATGAATTCGACAACGGCCGACAATAACAACGATCCTGAAACCGATCCTAATACCGACGTGAGCGACACCGAAGCGCTTCCAGAAGATTACGTTTCCATGCGGACCTGGTTTACCGTGTGGGGCAGCGTCATTGGTGCTTTCATTGCTGTTCTCAACATCATGATCACTAACTCCTCCCTGAAGGAGATTCAGGGTGCGCTGTCGGCTACCTTGCACGAAGGTTCTTTTATCTCCACGGCTTACCTGACCGCTGAAGTAATCGTGATTCCCCTTACCGGCTGGCTGGTTCAGGTGTTTGGCTTGAGGCGTTTTGTGCTCACTACATCCCTGGTCTTCATGGCCGCCACAATGGCCTGTGCCATGGCCTGGAACCTGGAATCCATGCTGGTATTCCGCACTATTGCAGGCTTTGCTGGCGGCTCGTTTATCGCGCTGTCTTTCACCGTTATTTTGACACTGCTACCGCCCAGCAAACAGCCTCTGGGCATCGCCATGTTTTCCCTAACGGCTACGCAAGCTCCTAGTATTGGGCCAACCCTCGGCGGCTATCTCACCGAAACCATCGGCTGGCAGTCGATTTTTTATATGCAGATTATCCCCACCATATTGATGTTCGCGATATTGTCATGGGGACTAGAAAAATCTAAAGGTGATCGCAGTCTCTTAAAAACCGGCGACTGGACCGGTATCATCATGTTGTCTGTTGCCCTTGGTTCGATGATTATTATCCTCGAAGAAGGCAACCGCCTGGACTGGTTTGAATCCCAAAACATTGTTCGTGCGACAGCTTTCGCCGGAGGCTGTTTTCTGATTTTTCTTTACCGCCAGTTATGGGGCAACAATGCTTTTATCAATCTCCGTCTTTTTAAGCGCTGGAACTTTACGCTGGCCAATATTCTTGGGGTGATACTTGGCCTGGGCCTGTATGGGACAATATTTATTACACCGCTTTATCTCGCTCAGATACAGGACTACAACGCCTGGCAGACCGGAGTCACCATGATGTGGTTTGGCTTCCCTCAATTAATCATGGTACCGATCCTGGTAAAACTCATGAAAACTGTCGACCCACGACATCTGGTCTGTGTCGGCTGCATCGTGTTTGGCTGGAGTTGCATGATCAATATCAACATGAACGCCGAATATGCCTACGAGCAATTGCTGCTGGCTAATTTTATAAGGGGCATCGGTCAGCCGCTGTTATCTATTCCCCTTGCGGTTATTGCCACCGTCGGCATTGAACAAGCCCAGGTCGGTTCCGCATCAGGTCTCTATAACCTCACCCGAAACCTCGGCGGTGCCGTGGGCATTGCATTTTTGGCCACCTTCCTGTCGATACGGCAACAGTTCCACTCCAGCTATATTGTCGAAAATATTTCACTCTATAACCCCCTGACCGTCGAAAGACTGGAGGGCTTACAAGGTTATTTTACCAGCCTGGGTGCGGATACAATACTCGCTCAGGAGCAAGCATTGAGAACCATTGATGCGGTAGCACGACGGGACAGCTACGTGATGGCCTACAACGATGCTTTTTTCTTTGTTGGCGCCGCCTTCTGGATAGGTGCGGTACTCACTTACTTGATTAAAAAACCCACCCCGCCTGCGGGAAAAGCGTAATAGCAGATCACAGCTCAGCGTCCAATCTGTTTGCAGATAGCCTGGTTACAGGCTGGCGCGATCTTGGTATTGGTATTATCGCGGCGCCTCGTAATCAGGATGGTTGCCAGACCTCATCATGGTTATTTTCAGCCTGCGGGGACTGAATGGCGCTTCAATTGCGATTTATTTTGGCTCTCACTACGTTAAAGTGAGCGGGAAATAAAAAAGCCAAGAAGAAATAGTTCTTTCATTACTGGACTGATGTTGAATGACTCCAGGGTTAAGCGCTTCATATCAGTACTATCTATGGAGGACATAAGAATGCGACGAATACTCATTACCGGGGCGAACAAAGGTATCGGGCTGGCCAGTGTGACAGCTGTTCTTAGCGAGGCGCACGATACGCAGGTACTTCTCGGGTCTCGGAATCTAGAACGAGGACATGAAGCGCTGGCTAGCCTGATCGAGCGACAGCCGAGCTGGGCCGGACGCCTTGAGGTCGTCGAGATTGACGTCTCCAATGACGAGTCAGTGACAAAAGCTGCGGCTGAGGTGCAAAGTCGATTCCATGGGGATAGCCCACTCTATGCCGTGGTCAATAACGCCGGTATTGCTTCTAGAGCGGGAAATCTCGAATACCTGTTTGAGGTAAACACCCGTGGCGTGCGCCGAGTCTGCGAGGCATTTGCGCCGCTACTCGATTCTGAAAAGGGACGCATCGTCAACGTAACGTCAGCGACGGGTCCGAACTTCGTTTCAAAATGCAGTGAAGAGATGCAACGCTTCTTCCTCGATACCTACATCGATTGGACGACCCTCGACGCCTTCATGAATGAGTGCGTAGCTATCCAGGATGAAAGCGCTTTTGCCACCAAAGGACTTGGCAACGGTGATTCATACGGTCTGTCCAAAGCCTGCGCCAACAGCTATACACTTTTTGCGGCCCGGCAGTATCCAGCGCTTCGCGTTAACGCCTGCACACCGGGCTTTATTGAAACTGACCTGTCCCGCCCGTTTGCCGATGAGCAGGGTAAGACACCTGCGAGCATGGGCATGAAGCCGCCGACCGAAGGTACGCGCGCCACCGTCCATCTTCTCTTTGGAGAACTCGAAGGCAATGGCCACTACTGCGGTAGCGATGCCGTGCGCAGCCCCATGCATTGCTATCGAGCCCCCGGTGATCCACCCTACACCGGAGACTAATGACACCGGAGCTTATACGATCAGGGAAACAACAGTATCAAGCCGTCAGGCTCGTTGATGTCCCCACTATATCTTCCTCCCGGATCAGACACTCCTCGTAGTAGATTACCAACAGAAACAATAGACGCATTCCTCGCACGAACCAATCATTGGTGATAGCGGTACCAGTGCCGGGACGACAATACAGGTTTTTATTGCAGGCCTCGCAATATCACCTTTATTTGACTGCTAACAAACCAGCATTCTCACTGCGCCAGTGCCCCACCATCAATCACCAGCTCCGTCCCGGTGATAAAAGACGAATCATCTGAAGCCAGAAACAGTACGCCATTGGCAATGTCTCTAGGTTTTCCCAAACGACCTATGGGTGTGGCATCAAGCATGTCTTGGCGGGCTGCTTCCTTGGCGTCATCACCACTGCCTTTGGCGATGGCGCGCAAGGCACTTTGCAGACCTTCGGTTTCCATATAACCGGGATGGACGGAATTGACTCTGATATTAAAGCCCAGCTTGCCGCATTCCAGTGCTGCGGCCTTGGTAGCTAATCGCACACCCCCTTTGGAGGCACAATAGGCGGTGGAACCCGGCGCACCGATAAAACCCATAATCGATGAGACATTGATTATAGAGCCACCACCTTCCCATTTTGTGGCCCGTTCGCGCATGGGCGGGATGCAATGTTTCATACCCAGAAACACGCCTTCCATGTTGATACCCATCATGTGACGCCAGGCTGCTAACTCCATCTTGTCGATGCGCGCGCCGGTGCCGATGCCTGCGTTATTGAGTAAAACATCGACGCCACCGAAATGCTCTTTGGTCTTTGCGACCACTTCTATCCATTGCTCTTCGCTGGAGGTGTCCTGGGCTAAAAACAAGGCGCTGCCACCGGCATCGTTAATCTCTGCGGCGGTTTGTGCGCCCAGTTCCTCGCGCAAATCCGTTAGCACCACTTTGGCTCCGCCCTCTGCCAGTCTTTTTGCCGACGCTGCGCCTAAACCCCGTGCGCCACCGGTGACAATGGCTACTTTGCCGTCTACTCGATTCATATTTTCTCCTCGTTAAGTTTATTAATTCACTGTGTTATTTAAAGCTAGTTACTAGCTACGTCTCAGTTACATTTCTGTTCCGATCATTGAGCTAGCGGCTGTTTACCCGGCCTGCCCCGCCCGTACCGACTTCAATCAACCCTCATGCAGGTAATGACTTTCATAGCCTTGACCAGGTCTTCGGCCTTGTTACGATATTCCGCCAGAGAGGCGGCTTCCATATGAATATCCATCGCCGCCTGATCTTCGTACAGTTCGTATAGCCAGACCTTATTCGTGTCGCTGGGTAGCCATTCATCAAGCACACCCTTGACTTCGCCAGGGGTAGCACCGCGCAGTACATCAAAATTCAGAGTGCCCTTTTCATCCCCCTGGCTATTGGCCGCGTGGGTCATCAGCGCTTCCATAAATGGTTCCATTTGGCCTTCTACCACATCGATTTCGACTACCAGTGCAATCTTGCTCATCTGCTTCCTCTTCAACCTCTACCTCTACCTCTACCTCAGAGTTTGTCCAATCGTTTGTTTTTAGTTCCGGTAACTTGTCATCGACTCAATGTAGCGGAGACAGAAGCTGACCGCTAGCGCTATAACACTACCCTATTCGACCCTGTTCGGCGTTAGAATGTGCGGCCAGCTTAATCAGATTATTCCATAGGTGAATGTTGTATGAATGCTCCGGCCAATCCCGCGTTTGAATTTATCCGCAACCAACGTATTGAATCCCTGAATCTCGACGTTAGCGAATATCGGCACATCAAGACCGGTGCCCAGCATATTCATATCGGTGCCGACAACGACGAAAACGTGTTTCTTGTGGCCCTGCGCACTGTGCCGGAGGATAGCCGTGGTGTGGCCCATATTCTCGAACATACGGCTCTGTGTGGTAGCGAGAAATACCCAGTGCGCGACCCCTTTTTTATGATGATTCGGCGCTCCCTGAATACCTTTATGAACGCTTTTACCAGTTCGGACTGGACGGCCTACCCTTTTGCCAGCCAGAATAAAAAGGACTTCAACAATCTGCTCAATGTGTATCTGGATGCGGTGTTCTTTTCCCGCCTGGATGAGCTGGATTTTCTCCAGGAGGGCCATCGTCTGGAATTTGCCGAAGTGGATAATGCCGAATCTGAGCTGGTCTACAAAGGTGTGGTCTTCAACGAGATGAAAGGGGCGATGAGTTCCGTGCCGTCGACTCTGTGGCACACCATGACTAAATATCTGTACCCAACCTCTACTTATCACTACAACAGTGGCGGTGATCCGGAGCATATTCCCGACCTAAGCTATCAGCAGCTCACCGAGTTTTATAAAACTCATTACCACCCCAGCAATGCTATTTTTATGACCTTTGGTGACATTCCTGCCATTGAGCATCAGGCCACTTTTGAAGCTCAGGTATTAAATCGCTTTGATCAACTGAATAAAACCATCGCCGTGGGTGATGAAAAACGCTACCTGGCACCTATCACTGTCGAGGAGGCTTACGCCTACGACGAACCCGGCTCTACCGATGGTAAAACCCATATTGTGCTGGGCTGGCTGTTAGGCAAATCAACCGATCTTCAGTCTTGTATGCGCGCCCATTTATTAAACAGCATTTTGTTGGATAACAGTGCTTCTCCCCTACTCAAAGTCCTGGAGACCACTGAACTCGGCGCAGCGCCCTCGCCCTTGTGTGGCCTGGAAGACTCCCAGAAAGAAGTCTGTTTCTTATGTGGTATTGAGGGCAGTGAGCCTGATAAAGCGGCGGAATTCGAAAAGCTGGTACTCGATGTGCTCAACGATATTGCAGCTAATGGTGTACCTCAGGAGCAGGTAGAAGCCTCCCTGCACCAGCTTGAATTGCAACAGCGGGAGATCGGAGGCGACAGCTATCCTTATGGTTTGCAGTTGATCCTCACCTCCCTGACTAGCGCCACTCATCGCGGTG
>JAHRWI010000034.1 GCA_019090225.1 Porticoccaceae bacterium | reverse complement strand
CTTATCACTGATAGCATCGGCTGGCCGTGGATTTTTTACCTGAATATTCCTATCGGCTTGGCGGCGGCATGGATAGTCTGGACCAGCATGCACCATATGGAAACCGAAATAAAAAAGGTGCCAGTCGATGCTGTTGGCATGTTGCTATTGGCCATTACGGTGCTGGTCTTTCAGCTGGTGCTGGATAAAGGCCACGAGCTAGACTGGCTTGCATCCGCTGATATTCGTTTGATGCTCAATATCTCGATCATTGCATTCATTGCCTATGTCGTTTGGGAACGCAAAGAACCGCACCCGATTATTGACTACAGCCTGTTCAAAATCCCCGTGTTTGTAGTCGCTTCTATTATGGGTATTATTTTTAATTTGACCTATTTTGCCAGCACCGTGCTGTATCCCATCTGGATGCAAACCGCTCTCGGTTACACGGCGACCTTGTCTGGTTGGGTGATGGCAGGTACCAGCGTCCTGCCCATCGTCGGCATGATGTTGGTGGGCAAAAATATTGCTCGTTTAAACCTGCGTTACCTGATTATTTCTGGAACGTTGGTAATGATGTACGCCATTTATATGCAGGCAGGGGCCACCACCAACAGCACCTTTGGACAGTTAATTAGCGCAAGGGTAGTGATGGGTATTGGCTTTACCCTTATGTTTCCACCACTGATGGTGATCTCCCTGGGATCGGTGTCCCCGGACAGAACCGTATCAGCGGCGAGTTTTTTTAACTTTTTTCGTTCGGTGGCCACCAGTGTCGGTATTGCTGTGGGCATTACCGTGTGGCAATCCCGCACAGCCTTTCATCGACATCGTCTCGTTGAAGAACTCAACCCGCTTGCGGCAGATAAGGAGGCCGCTTTTCAGCCTCTCGTACAACTCAGTGGTGGCAACGAAGAGGCGATGTGGGCTATTACCGATCATGTCGCAACGATTCAGGCCTCAACCATGGGGCTAAACGATACCTTCATGGTATGTATTATCGCTGCCGTGCCGGTACTGTTTCTGGCGTTTCTTATTCCTGCCAAGTTAGGTCCAAAGCCTGAAAACGAGAAGCCTGCGAACAGTCACCTGGACGACACAGAGGTGCAGGAAATCACTTCCAGCAGCACAGTTTCGGATAATGACAAGGTCAAAGGTATTGCCACTGCGGAGTAAGCATTTGTCAGCAATATGATTATGGCTGCTTCAGGCAGTGTTGTTATTTGACTTTTTTAGTCATTCTTTTAACTGGGTTCTTTGTGCCTCTTTTTTTGGGGTGCTAGCCTTTGCTAAAATTAGCCAGTCGTCAGGCCGAACCTTATGCTTTTTGTGGCATCGTTACCTGGCTAGAATTCGCGGCGCTGTTGTTATTTTAGCTAATAATTATGCAGCGGGTGTATCGCGGTACTGACCTTGTTTTCGTATCAGGAGCCTCGACAATATGTTTAGCCAGTTTAATTTCAAAGAAAAAGCCATCGCATTTCTAAGCCATGCAGGTATATCACTAGGCGTTTTTGCGGTTTTGATTATTCTGGTTAAGCTGATCTGGTATCCGGATTTCTACTATAAATCACAGGCTATTCAAGGGTTTTTGTTGGTGGTTTTTTTGGTGGACGTGGTGCTAGGGCCATTATTGACATTTGTTGTTTATAAGAAGAACAAACCGGGCCTGAAGTTTGACCTAAGCCTGATTGTATTATTGCAATTAGCAGTTTTTATTTATGGCGTATCGATAGTTTACAAAGAGAGGCCTTTATATCTGGTCTATACCGTTGACCGCTTTGTGGTGGTAACTGCAAATTTGATCGACCAGGACGCGGTGAAGTTCCCTGAGTTGAAGAATGATTTGCCGCGAATTGTTGGGACCGGCTTCCCCGAAGATGCGGAAGAAAGAGATGAGCTTATGTGGAAAACGATGGACGGCGGGCCAGATATCGATCAAGTCTCATATTTGTACAGACCGATAATTGAGGTCAAAACAACGATGCAGGAACAAGGCATCTCGGTTGATAGCTTGCCTGAATCGATTGCTCTTGAAATAAAGACCCGGTGGCCGAGCAAAGCCGCTTCAGATATCAAGGCTTACCCTTTTGTTGGGTCGGAGGAAGCATCTGATCAATTGTTGGTCTGGGATATGGAAAACCTTAGCATGTTGGGTCTTATAGACATCGATCCCTGGGGCTTAATAGAAAAATCAAAAGGCTAGTTTTTGAGGCAGTCGGCATCAAGCGCACAGTTTATTGCATACCGCTATAACTATCATAGGTATTTTGATTCCGTAATTTACTTGCTCGGGCTAACTCTTCAAGGGGTCGAGATGACAAGTTTGCCGCCGCAAAATAACGAAATGGTGAGAGAGTCAGTTCCCTGGATGAACCCACATTGAGGGAATGGCTCAGGATTTGATTTCTACGTTGATCGTTATAATGCCTGGATGCCTTTCGTCACGATAGAACCGCCGCTCACAGGATTAGCCTATTAGATACTACCTTACCGGGGCACGTTAGAACTCCTGGCTTCCAGGGTCTCAATAGACTTAAAGAATATCGAGTATGGCTTCTGGAGGTCTGCCCAGAGCCGCTTTTGCACCGTTGATAACAATAGGTCGCTCGATCAGTTTTGGATATTTAGTCATGAAGTCAATGAGTTGTTCGTCGCTCAGTGCCGGGTTTTTAAGGTTATTGTGCTTGTAGGCATCCTCCCCTTTGCGCAGTAATTGGCGAGCGTTGAGGTCGAGCTTGCCGAGCAGCGCTGTCAGCGTGCCCTTGTCAGGCGGTGTTTCCAGGTAGAGGATGATGTCTGGTTCTATGCCGTTATCGACCAGCAATTGCAGAGTTTGTCGTGATTTAGAACAGCGCGGATTGTGATAAATGGTGATCATGACATCCTGTACAATATTGTGATATTTAGTGGTCTATTGTAATGGCTACGCTCAATAAGGGCCAGAAATCAACAAGGGTCAGAAATGCTATTCCCTCTAGAAGCCATCTTAAGCGGTATTAAAACGCGACTCGCAGTAATCGCCCAATTTTTTCAGCATCTGACATCCCGGTATATGGCTGATGGTTGTCGGGAAAGTGCTGCCGCGCTCACCTACATGAGTTTGTTTGCCGTGGTACCTTTAATGACGCTGATGTATGCGATGTTCTCCATTATTCCCTCTTTTCAGGGTCTGGGTGAGCAGGTCGAGCAACTCCTGTTCGAAAACCTGATGCCTCAGAGTGGCCTCGAAGTGCAGCAATATCTGCGTGATTTTACAGGTCAGGCCCGAAAGCTCAGTTCGGTCGGTGGTTTTATTCTAGTTATTACCTCCTATTTGATGCTCACCAATATTGAAAAAACCTTTAATCGTATCTGGGGAGCCGTGGGTGGTCGGCGTGGGCTGTCCAGCTTTTTACTGTATTGGGGGGTGTTGAGTTTTGGGCCACTGCTGGTGGGTGCTGGCTTGATCATGCATACCTATCTTTTATCGTTTCAGCTTATTGTCGATGAAGTCGATGCGCTGGGTATCTCGGCTTTGTTACTGGAATATTTGCCCTGGGTCATGACCTGGGCTGGGTTTACGCTGCTATTTGTAGCGATGCCCAACTGCCGGGTGGTGGGTCGTTACGCAATGATTGGCGGTCTGTTTACCATGATTTTATTCGAGCTGGGCAAAGGTCTGTTCGGCTTCCTGGTGACCAACTCCAGTTACCACACGGTGTACGGTGCTTTTGCCATCGCGCCGCTGTTTTTACTATGGATTTACCTGTGTTGGATGATTATTCTTGGTGGCGCTGAGCTGGTGCGATCTCTTGAGACATTTAATACTTCGTCCTACCGACAGCGCTTGCCCGATCTGGTGGCATTAATAATGATCTGTGCCGAATGCCTTCGTCGTCAGCAAAGCGGTGCAACGCTCAGTGATCGAGACATGATTGGCCTGGGACTTCAAGAAGAGCAATGGCGTAGCTTACGAACTATCTTATTGGCACGGCAGGTTCTGATGATCACCGATCATAATACTTATGTGCTGGCCCGCGACCCATCGGTGTTAACGGTGTGGCAATTGAACAGGATGTTGCCCAACGGTGTTTCAGAAACAACGAGCCAGGGTCGAGAGACGGTGGTCAACGCTTACCCCTGGTATCGAAACCTGGAGCCATTACTAAACCAGGCCAGTGACAATGCCCAGTCTTTATACGGTGTTTCATTACAGGAGTTATTGGGTGAGCCGAAAAAAGCAGATTAGACCGTCCAGGCTTATTGTATTTTTAATCCTGTCCTTGCTCGGGCTTTTAGCGGCTTGCACCCCGTCCGAAGTGACTTATCCTACGTTGGAGGGTGAGGAGGTGGCGCTATCGGACTGGCATGGCAAAGTGGTCTTTATCAACTACTGGGCCGAATGGTGCCGACCCTGCAGAACAGAAATCCCGGAATTTAATGTCTTTGCTGAGCAACACCGTGATCAGCTGAAGGTCTTTTCAGTTAATTTTGATGGTGTCCAAGGACAAGCTCTAATCGAGCAGGTGAAAGCAATGGGTATTGAGTTTGATACCTTGCTAGGGGATCCTCGCAGGGCCCTTGGTGCGCCTCCGGGAGTTGCTTTGCCTGAAACTTTGGTGATTGGGCGGCAGGGGCAATTGTATAAGGTTCTGCTTGGGCCGCAGACCCTCGAGCAACTTAACGAGGTCTTACTGAGTGTGCTTTAGGTAACGAAGCGCATGGGTTTGCGCTTGTCCTGGAATCTGGAGCATGTAGTCCTAAGTATTCTTATGATCTTTGCTCACTCTGGGTTAGTTTGCAGTAATCGCTGTCGTTGTAACCAGGTCAGTAATTCATGGGGGGCAAGGGGTTTGCTGATATGGTAGCCCTGTAATATGTCACAGTTCCATTGTTGTAGTTTCTTAGCAACTGTTTCGTGTTCAACTCCTTCAGCTACAACCTTAAAGCCAAAGTTATGTGCCAGTTGAATAGAGGAGCGGACGATCGTGGCATCATTCAAATCAGCAAGCATGTTGTTGACAAAGCTTTGGTGGATTTTAACTTCGCTGGCAG
>JAHRWI010000033.1 GCA_019090225.1 Porticoccaceae bacterium | reverse complement strand
TCCGTCGGTAAACCGCTGGGGTAACTACCGGCGCTGGTGAGTAGGCACCCATGCCACCGGTGTTTGGGCCAGTATCGCCATTGCCGACCCGCTTGTGATCTTGGCTGGTGGCCATTGGTTGCACGTTTTGACCATCGGCGATAACAATAAAGCTGGCTTCTTCGCCCTCTAAGAACTCCTCTACCACCACCCGATGCCCTGCTTCGCCGAAAGCGTTACCGGCGAGCATATCTTCGATGGCCGCTTCAGCTTCGGGCAAGGTCATAGCGACAATAACGCCTTTGCCAGCAGCCAGGCCATCAGCTTTAATCACGATGGGGGCACCGCACTTGCGCACATAGCGCAGTGCAGCGTCTAAATCGGTAAAGGTATCGTAGTCCGCTGTGGGGATATTGTGCCGAGCCAGAAAATGCTTGGTAAAGGTTTTAGAACCTTCCAGTTGCGCGGCACCCTGGTTGGGGCCAAATATTTTTAGGCCGAGATTTTGAAAATAGTCGACAATGCCGTCCACCAGTGGAGCTTCCGGCCCGACAATGCTTAAGACGCAATGATTTTGTTTGGCAAAGTCAGCTAGACCTGCAAAGTCATCAACCTGGAGATCAACATTCTCGACTTTTGCTTCAAGGGCTGTGCCGCCATTGCCCGGTGCAACAAAGACAGTATCAACATCGCTGTTTTGGGCGACTTTCCAGGCCAGAGCATGCTCGCGTCCGCCGGAACCGATCAGCAAAATATTCATTATTTAATCTGCATTGTTTGATACGACCGTAAAATTTAGGGGGCGATTGTACCGGGCCTGAATCGGAGCCGCAAAAGGATCACGCTAGAAGTCGCTTAATTTGCAATGCTCTATCGAACGTTTTGAGATTGAGAGCTTTAAAAGAGAGGAAACAGACTTGACCGAGGTAGCAAAAGCTAATGCTTTAAAAAAAGGTATTTACCGGCACTTCAAGGGTAATCGCTACGAGCTAATTGATATAGCCCGTCACAGCGAAAACCAGGAGCAATATGTGATTTACCGCGCGCTCTATGGCGAGCGAGGTTTATGGATACGCCCCCTCGCCATGTTTGATGAAACCATTGAGCGCGATGGCAAACGAGTCAAACGTTTTGCATGGCTAGGCGATACCGAATGATCAAGGGTAATAAGCCAGGTGTTAGAGGCTAGCTAAGCTCCAGTCGTTCAATCAAAGTTTTCCGCTGGGAAGATCCCGGGTCGTTCACCAGGACAGGGATAGGGACGAAAACGGAACATACCGTGAGCTCACCTCTACCAACTATGATTGAGAAATCGATAGCTTCCGAAAGTACTCAGATAAAGGTAACCACTTTTCTGGCCCTCAGAAACCAGACGGGATTCGAGCGAAAAGACGGTGTGGCCAAATCTCCGAAGTTCGACCTGTGAATAAACGGGAAGCGCTTTAACGGGGCCAACAAAATCTGTTGAGAAGTAAGGCCCATCATCGATAAAAGTTAGCGCCCATGGCTCAGCCATGTACCAGCCGCTGGCGACTATCGCCAAAAAACATACGGTAACCAGGGATAATTTGTGTTTCATTGCGTGTCGCGGTTGTCTCTTCCTTTATTTTTACCTCCCTCGCTTTCACTACTCTTACCGTGGTAAACCACCAAAAATACACGCTTATTACCCCAATAAAGAAGCAAAGCAAAAAGCACATAACTGGCCATGGTTGGGATCAACCAATCGGTGCCGTCGAAATACAGAAATAAAGTCAGCACAAGAGAAATAAGGGCAATGATGATAAAAATTACCTGGCGGTATTTGGTATCTTTATCCGGCGTAAAGCTTCCGCCACAACCGGGACAAATTCTAAAATTTTTCGAGAAACCCTGGTGCGGTAGCTCTCTCAGACAAATCTCTTGATGGCAATGTGGGCAAGTTAACACTTGGAGAATCTCGGTTCGGTCATTCGACCGATTTTTGCTACTGGCGAATTAATTCAATCACCGGGATAGTTCTGTCGGTGCGGGCTTGATACGAAGCAAATACGGGTAAGTTATCGCAAACAGTCTGAAACAGACGGTTCCGGTCTTCGCCTTCGGTAACCACCGCTTTAGCCGAAAAGCTTTCACCGTCTTTTTCGATCAGCACATCCGGGCAGTGAAGCAGGTTATGAAACCAGGGCGGGTTGCGAGGCGCGCCGCCCATGGACGCGATAATAATAAGTCGGCCGTCGATTTCCTGACAGGCCAGCGGCAGGGTTCGTTTTTTGCCGGTTTTAGCGCCGGTCGTGGTGATGATTAGTGCGGGAACGCCTTCAAGCTCACCGGGAATCTTGCCTCGGTTATTTCTCAGCGCCTCCATGACTTCGTCATTGACGCGTTTGGTTTCTGAATTTTCCATCGTCCAGTTGCCCGAGCCCGGGCCGTCTGGCGCGCTAATTTCTAGCGCAAGTTGATTTATATCGGCCATGGTAATTGCTGAATCTTTATCCGCCATATCTGTTCTCCCTGTATCAGTTATCGATGTTAATTCAAACTCCCGGAATTACGAGTATAGACTGGGGTATTTTGCTCGTCTATTTAACAAGGGGCTGTTAACACTGGCTCACTAGCACCGACTCGTTAACACCAGCTCTTTGACGATAGTGCGTTAGTAATAATCTGCTCAGGATCTATCCATAGCTTGCTCCGAACTCGGCAAATATTGACCTAAACTATACGAATGGACACTATCGTCGGACCTGGCAGGCTTTTCATTCGTCGAGCTGCTAACGTTACAGACATTAGCCAAACTGAACGGGAACCACAAAACCAGATGACTAGCTTAACTATCGCCATGGTCGGTTCGGGCGGAGCAGGGGTCGTCGCATCGGGGGAGATGTTGCTCCGGGCCGCTGCGGGAATGGGCCTATACGGCATATTGCGTAAAACTTTCGGGCCACAAATCCGTGGCGGCGAGTCTGCGGCGATTGTTCGGCTGGGCACGGAGGTCGTGGCCAACCTCGGTAGTGAGCTTGAGGTGTTACTGGTATTGGACTGGAATAACTTCCAGCGCTTTGCTGACGAGATCCCCATCAGCGAAGCCACCGTGTTAATTCAGGATCTGCAAGCCGGTGAGCACCCCCAGAATTTGCCAGAACCCAGGCAAACCCTGACCCTGGATTTTCTCGGGCTTGCCAAATCCCTGGGATCTAGCCACAGTAATCTTGCCCTGTTGGGCTATGTCGCTGACTGGCTCGGCTGTCCATCAGACATCATTGACTCCGCTATACGCCATCGTCTTCGGGAACACAGCCAGGAGACTATCGAGCTAGCAATCACCGTAGCGCTGGGGGGCGCGCAATTACAACAGGACAAGCCTATCCCACTGCAACCGATATTAAGCGCGCCAGAGAAGACTAATAGCATCGGGAAACGATGGATTGCTAACGGTAATCAGTTAATCGGCCTGGGGGCTTTAGAGGCGGGTATTCGCTTTGTCGCCGCGTATCCCATTACGCCAGCCTCCGACGTGCTCGAGTGGATGGCCGGGGAGATCGAATCCGTCGGTGGCCATCTAGTGCAGGCTGAGGACGAACTGGCCGCTGTGAACATGACCATCGGCGCTGGCTTTGGTGGGATTCCGGCAATGACCGCCACCTCCGGGCCGGGTATGGCGCTGATGAGCGAAGCCATGGGCCTGGCTGTGGCCAGCGAAACCCCTTTGGTGGTGGTCGATGTGATGCGAGGCGGGCCTTCCACGGGCATCCCGACAAAGAGTGAGCAGAGCGACTTTAACCTGGCGGTCTACGGTTTACACGGCGATGCGCCCCATGTTGTGCTCAGCGCGTTATCGGTCGCCGACTGTCATTTTACTGCTGGCTGGGCCACGGGAATTGCCACCGAGCGCCAAACCCTGGTCGTGGTGCTATCGGATCAGTTTCTGGGCCAGTCATCACAAATTATGCCGCCGCTAGCCAACACGAACTTTAGCGCCAGCGCTGCTCAACAGTTAGAGGGCGACACCGAGGTGGATGGAACCCAGCGTTACTTCCGCTATCTGGATACCGACTCCGGCATATCACCCCTTGCCTTACCCGGTCAGCCCGGCGGCATGTTTACCGCAGATGGCCTGGAACACAATGCCGCAGCCGTGCCCTCCCCGAAAGCGGCGGATCACGAACAACAGTTAGCCAAACGCCTGCGCAAGCTGGATAGTCTAGTCGAGTCCGAACACTGGGCCGAGCACTCGTCTGAACAGCGCGGGCAGGGTTCGATGCTGTTAATTTGCTGGGGATCTCTGTATCAGGTGGCCTTAGAGGCGCAGGATAAACTTCGGGAAAAGGGCATAGACATCGTCGTGATGGGTATTCGTCTTTTATCGCCCTTACCCCTGGAGGAGATCAAACAGGCGATGCAGCAAGCGACACAAACCTTGGTGATAGAACAAAACCAACTGGGCCAATTTGCCCACTACCTGCGATCATTTGATCGACAAGGACAGGACGCCGCACTCCCGCCCTTCCACCAATACTGCCGCCCCGGCCCGACCCTGTTCACGCCTGCGGAAATAGTCACACAGATACAGGCATTAATACCCGATCAAACAGCAACAGAAGGGAGCGCCAGGCAATGATGCTCCCTAAAGAATATAAGTCCGGCGTCAAACCCATCTGGTGTCCGGGCTGCGGCCACTTCGCGGTACTCAACGCCATCACCAAAGCCTTTGCTGCCCTCGAGCAGGCCCCGGAGAACGCGGTTCTGGTTTCCGGTATTGGCTGTTCTTCGCGCTTACCGGCATACATCAACAGCTATGGATTTCACGGCGTCCATGGTCGCGCCTTGCCGGTGGCGGCAGGCCTGAAGGTGGCTCGTCCAGATTTAAATGTGATTGCGATGGGTGGCGACGGCGACGGTTTCTCCATCGGCGGCAACCACTTTCTCCACGCCTGTCGGCGTAATGTCGATATTGTCTATGTGGTGATGGATAACGAAGTCTACGGTATGACCAAAGGCCAGGCTTCCCCCACCACACCCGAACACTGGGAACACAGCAAGCTGACACCCCACGGCCCCGAAGTCAGGCCATTTCAGCCCTGCGCCATCGCCTTAGCCTCGGGCGCAAGTTTTATTGCCCGTGGCTATTCTGGTGACCCCAATGGTTTAGCCCACATGCTGTTTGAAGCAGTCCAGCATCAGGGCTTTGCTTTTATCCAGGTCCTGAGCCAATGCCCTACCTTCTGTCCTGAACAAGTGGGATGGAAGAAAACCGTTCACCTGGAAGATACCTGCACCGATGATCCCGTTCAGGCTGCTGCCTTTTTGCATGGCGATGATGGTCTGGCGAAAGGCATTTTTTATCGCAGGCCAAGACCCACATGGCCCGTGCAACATCAAAGCACTGAACCGGTTAATTTGCGTAAAGGTTTTGAGCTATGAATACGGGCGTTTATGAAGACAGCTCATCACTCTACAGCGACAAGTGGGTATTTCTCGCTCACAGCGCAGCGCTGGAGCAGGAAGCGGCCGAGCGTATGTATGAACTCGCCGAAGCCATGGCCGTGCACAATAACCGCGAGTTACATGAACTATTAACCGCGCTCGCCACATACAGCGAAAGCCACGCCGCTGATATTAAGACCTTATGCAAGGATGAAACTCTGCCCAACTTTAAGGCATGGGAATATTCCTGGCCCGACGATGAATCACCGGAAATCTTCCACTACGCGAAAGTGCATTATCTGATGACTGCGGAGGACGCCTTACAAACAGCACTGGAGGTCGAGCTAAGTGCCGAAGCCTTTTACACCGACATCGCCCTTAGCACCGAGAACCCCGAGATAAAACAACTGGCAGGGGCATTTGCAAAGGAAGAGCAGGAGCATGCACAGGCCATAAGTGATCGACTCAGGGCTATCAAAACTGTCTCCTACCCAGGTTCACTGAAAGATCTGGATCAGACAGATTTCGACCCGCCCCATATGCCGGAATAATATCGATTTTTACTTAGCCCAATTGCCATCAGTCCTGCATTTTTAGGTAAGCACTCATTAGGTCTATGCTCCTAAAACCGTTACGCCTTCGATTTGAATCAGCGTTTTAACACTAGAGCGTTCGATCATTTTAACGATGGCTGATTGAATAACCTCATCCTCTCTGGCGTCACCGTTGCTACGAAACATTTCTGCCTGGGTCTCGGCACCTTCCTCAAGCACAAACTGAATGGTCACTTCGCTGGCTAGCTGATTGCTCGCGCCATGATAGGCAATGGTCATTTCTGGGTAGTCCTGCGAACCCATTTTTATTTTCTTGGCGATTCTCTTTTTTGCTTTATCTAAATTCATATCGATTAAATTCTCTTACGAAAACGAAGGCCTGCTATCAATCATGAGTTTGTCTAAGGCTTTTTGGGCTTGCTTCGGATTATCCAGATCCCGCAGCTCTATCATTTCACAGTCATCCGCGACCATTTGCTCAATGGTCACAGGATAGTGTTTGCAGTCATCAGGGCGGTCGTAATAAATATCGCAGGTGTATTTAATGTGGTTGGATTTGTCCTGGCTGGTGTTATCCGGGCTATTATCACGAGAAGGTACTTGCCGCAGCCATGGGCAGCACTCTAGCCGCCTGCCTGTATCCGGGCTTACCCAAATATTTCCGCCGTCCACATGACTGTCTACATAGTCATAAATATTCGGTCGAAAGGTCTCCCAAAATGCTACTTCGCTGGCCGATGCTGATAAGCCGCCGTTACCATATTTTATGCAGCATTTCCCGCATTGGTTGCAGTCTTTCATTTTTTAGTTTCGTTAGCAGCGACAGGAACTTATACAGGAACTTATTATAGAAATTCGCGTGAAATAACTTTAATTTTCAGATCATCCCCAAGTTTGGCCTGACAGATGTCGTGTTCAATACAGAAAGCAACGGATAACTGACAGGCCCAGTCTAAATGACTACAGCTTAGGAAAGCTCCAGGCCCGGCATCTGTCTCTTATACACATCTGACGCTGCCGACGACT
>JAHRWI010000032.1 GCA_019090225.1 Porticoccaceae bacterium | reverse complement strand
TCGAGCCCAAACATACTGTGCTTGAGTTTTCAGACGTTGAAAAAGGTTTGACCCTGGTTGGTATGGTTGGGCTGATTGATCCGCCGCGGCCGGAAGCAATCGAGGCGGTGAGCGAGTGCCATGGTGCAGGCATTCGCGTAAAAATGATCACGGGAGACCATCGAGGAACGGCTGCGGCCATCGGTCGGCAAACTGGCCTGAAAAACCCTGAGAAGGTTCTGACCGGCACTGATCTGGATGCCATGGACGCCGCTGCGCTGGGAGCTGCCGTGCTCGACACAGATATATTCGCGCGCACCAGCCCGGAGCACAAGCTCCGGCTCGTGACGGCATTGCAGGCGCATGGTATGACCGTTGCAATGACAGGGGACGGGGTGAACGATGCCCCGGCCCTCAAGCGCGCCGACGCAGGTATAGCCATGGGGCTTAAGGGCAGCGAGGCGGCTAAGGAAGCAGCGGAATTCGTCCTCGCAGATGACAATTTTGCTTCGATCGCGGCAGCGGTACGAGAGGGGCGGACCGTCTATGACAATATCAAGAAAGTTATCAGCTGGACTTTGCCGACGAACGCTGGCGAGGCAATGACGATCATTGTTGCCTTGCTCTTCGGGATGACCCTTCCCATTACGCCAGTGCAAATTTTATGGGTTAACCTGGTCACCGCTATTACATTGGGGATGGCGCTGGCATTTGAGCCGACGGAAGAAAATACGATGAGGCGTCCGCCCCGCCAGAGGAGCGAACCGCTCCTTACTGCTGAGTTGGGTTGGCATATTATCTTCGTGTCCGCCCTGTTCCTTGGCGGCGTATTCGGTATTTACGCCTATGCCATTGATCGCGCATACCCCGTCGATCTTGCACGCACTATGGCCATGAACACACTTGTGGTCATGGAGATATTCCATCTCTTTTTTATTCGGAATATCCACGGGACGTCACTTACGTGGAAGGCGGTGCGCGGTACAAAGGTTGTCTGGGCCACTGTTATCGCTGTCACAGCCGCACAGTTCACCATCACTTACCTTACGCCACTGCAAGGCATATTCGGTACGCAGCCTGTGCCGTTCCTGGATGGAGTCCTTATCGTCGCCATTGGAGTTGCGCTCTTTGCCATCATAGAAACTGAGAAACAGCTTCGTCTTCGCTTGTGGCAGCTTCGGTGAGCATGACCCGCGTTGAACGCCAGCCTTAAGACCAAGGAGGAACAGAGTGGGGATGAGCTGACTGGCTCCGGCCTGTAAGATGCGCGGAATCGGCCAAAACTGCCGAGATTCGTACAAAAAGGTGCTCCAGAGCGGCCATGCAGTCGCAGTGAAACGAGAAACTTTGGCGGAATCAATAAGTTATGTAGGCTAAAAAAACGAATCAGGTGGTTCGAAAAATGTGTGAGTGACTCACACAAGAATTATTGAAAATTCTTTTTATTCAATAAAAATAATTAATTGAGATGTGGCGGATTAGACTCATAACCTGAAGGTCATAGGTTCCTTTATTCTGTCGTTATTGGGGGGGAAACCTTCAGGTCAGTGATATCCAGATTATTACCGCCGTTATCATTGCCTCCGGCAGCAATAATCTGATGAAGGCGGGTTATGCGCTGGCGTTTGGGCGTAACCGCTTTGCTCTGGCTGCGGCTGGCTGGTTGGTAGTGTTATGTGTCGCTTCGATAATTTATGTATTTGCCTTCCTCTAACAAGGTGCTTCGCGGATGGCTTTTTTTAATATGCGTTATCACCCTCCCGGCACCCCGGCGGGGACACTGCTTGAGGCACCATCCTTTTTTAGGATATCGCGCGCCGCCTTAAGCTTCCTGATCTCCTTCTTGAGGGCCAGGATCTCTGCAACCGATATGTCCTGTTCCTTAACCAGGCGTACCGCTTCCAACTTGAACTCGCGGCTGAACTTCCTTCGTGTGGTCATCATCTACCTCCAGATTCATTGTGCCACCTAATTCAGGCGTACGTGAAAGCGGGAGCAGGTCAGGTGTTGGTTTGTTATTGTAGAGTGATTGACGTCAGCATTTGACCTTTTTACCGATCGGAAGTGATGAGGGGTTTTCATTGGGGTGGTCGTTTTTTGATCCGACCTGGTTGGTTTTCGGCTAAGTTAGTTGGATCACTCAGTGAGATAAATAGTAATTTTTAAAGTAATTTCTGAGTATGGTATTTTTCATGGTATCGACGTTATATCTAAATATAACTCATTGAAAATTAATGACTTTTCAGGCTTGTTTGTAATCGAGTGGGAGTGACCTGGTGATGGCTAGCAACATCAAGCAGTAGTGTCGGGTTCTCGCGCCGAGTCGGCTTGTGGGAGCGCAAAAAACAAGACCTGATCCTGGACTGGAGGATGTTGTCGCTACGCTACTATTTAACGCAGCTAGCGCGACTCGACGCGCACGCCATCTTCGACTTCGTCACTGGGGTGATTGATAACAGTGTCACCCTCTTCAAGGCCTGCACTGATCTGCGCCACCAGCCCATTGCGTTGCCCTATTGCAACCTCGCGCCGCCGCGCGCGTTGGCCATCGACAACAAATACTGCCCAGCCATCACCATACCGAAACAAGC
>JAHRWI010000031.1 GCA_019090225.1 Porticoccaceae bacterium | reverse complement strand
CCGTTTAGCGGCTGAAGGTTATGCAGCGTTAGCCCCCGATGTTTATTATCGCTCGCTGCCAGATAACAAGGTTGGCTACGATGAATTGCCTAAAGCTATCAAGTTGATGCAAGCGGTCAAAGACGATGCCTTTATTGAAGACATGAAATCTTCCATTGATTTTATGGAGCAATCGGGCAAGGTGAAAACTGATTCTCTGGGTGTTACTGGGTTTTGCATGGGCGGGCGTTTAGCTTTTCTAACCGCCTGTGAGTTACCGGACCAGATTGCAGCGGCCGCACCGTTTTATGGTGGTGGTATCGCTAATCACCTGGGTCAGGCGGCTAATATCAAATGCCCAATGCTGCTGTTCTTTGCGGATCAGGATGGTTTTATCCCTGTGGATCAGGTAGAAGCAGTCGATGCTGGCTTAAAAGAACTGGGTAAAGATTATAAGATTCAACGTTATGCCGATGCTGACCATGGTTTCTTTTGTGATACCCGGGCTTCTTATAATGAGGCGGCGGCCACAGATGCCTGGGGGCAATTGAAAAGTTTTTTGAGCAGTAATCTGGACTAAACGAGCTACTATTATTTGGATGTAGGTATTTGGACGCAGATTTTTATTATGTGGAGAGTCTGCATCCTGCGTCTATATTTTAGATAAGTTTTAGTGCCCGTAAACTGCCCAGGCCCTTAGGGATAGCTGATTAGTCGATTAAACCTTTTCCAGGGATACAAATTTATTGTTTTTATCGTAGATTAATTTAAACCTGCCATGTATCCCCGTATGGGTAACAAAAGGACGTAAACCCTCGGCTGGAAACAAGGTTATTCGACTGCCGTCTTTTATCCGAACCTGGCTCGCTTTGCCCTGGTAATACGCTAAATACTCCTGTGATGAAATATTTAGCGTAAATATTATTGAGGGCATGATTGCTAAAGCTTTATTTTCCCATGTAAACCGGTGGTCGTTTTTCGATAAATGATTGCACACCTTCGGCTGCATCTTTGGTATTAGCCAGCTCTTGCATAATAGGCGTAAAGTCGGCGACCGTGGCTTGAGGGCCATCAAAACAGTAAGTCCGTGAACTTTTTACCGTGGCTCGCACTGCCAGGGGTGCCTGTCGTGCAATTTCTTCTGCGAGTTCCAGGGCGCGATTCAGCTCTTCGCCATCGGGGACTATTTCCTGAATAAAGTTGTAGCGGAGGGCTTCTTCGGCATTAAACTCGTAGCCGGTGAGCAGAACCTTCATAGCATTACCCCAGCCAGCACGCTCAATCATTCGGAAGGTGGCCCCTGCTGCCGCCATGACGCCACGTCCTACTTCCAGTTGTGAGTAACGGGCGCTTTCGGATGAGACGACAATTTCAGTGGCCAGCATCAATTCGATGGCTGCGGTGTAGCAAATGCCTTTCATTGCGGCAATAACCGGAGTGGTGCGAAAAGGTGGTTTCAGCGAAAACGGGTCAACACCATTGGTGGGCAGGATGGGCGCACCGGTTTTCATGGCATCGGCAAATTTCGGTAAGTCGAGGCCAGCAGTAAAATTCTTGCCGTGGGCGTGCAGCACACCTACCCAGAGCTCGTCGTTATGTTCCAGCTCGGCATAGGCATCGGCCAGCTCGGTAAACATTTTGGGCGTAAAGCCATTGTATTTTTCCGGACGGTCGATACCAATCAAATAAATATTGCCGCGCTGCTCGGTGGTGATCTGTCCGTCTGGATGGCGTTCGGTGGTGCTACTGCTCATAGGTCTTTACCTGCTCTTTTGAGTTTATTAGTGGGTTGATTTTGAAAAATCTGTGTTTATAGATGCCTGCTGGTGGCCGCTCGTAGCAATGGCCACTTAATAGTGGGTTTTAGCGGTTTCTTTGTGCACGTAACCCTTATCGCCAGGAATTAAAGGGATAAGTGCGTCGGGATCTGGGCGCATTGGCAGAATACGTGGGAATTCCTTAATAGCGGCGATGCCTTTCAGTAAGTCAGCAACATTCTGATATTGGCAAAGCGGTTCGAGATTTTTAATGGTCGGGAAGAAGATTTTAAAACCTTCTTCCTGTTGCTGGCGAATGGCTTCCGCCGGATTGATCCAGCATTGAGACACCACTTCGTGATTATCAATAATGGGCTCCTGGTTTTCTGGTGCCTGACAGACAAAAAAGCGGGTATCAAAACGGCGCGGTTGACTCAGCGGCGTTACCCAATGGCTGTAGTAGTACATTTGGTCGGCGGCAAGGGTAAGGTCTTCGGCCTTGCAGATATCCAGCAGGCTAGATGTGCCCGCGTTTAGGGCCTCTCGGTGAGTAACGAAGCGGGCTTTGGTGTCGGGGTCATCGAAGCTGACGATATCGCCTTGCTTGTCATAGGCTAACAATATACCGGCCTCCTCAAAGCATTCTCGAATGCCGCCCATCCAGTAAGCGAGGCCGTATTTGGGCACGCTGAGCAGGGTGCTGGCATCTTCATCGCTGTGTCCGGAATAGATGACCTGGTATTGTTCATCGGCATCGTGGAGGTCAACTTTGCCGCCGGGGAAAACAAACATTCCACCGAAGGATTCGGATTTGCCACTGCGTTCCTGGAGTAATACTTCGACACCTGAGGCTCCATCGCGAACCAGAACGACGGTGGATGCATAACGGAGATTGACCTGACTCATTGGGGAATATTTCCTGTAGTTAGTAAATATTATAAGGCGTATTGATTAGCGCTCAATCGAAGTTTACCGAAATATTCGGCGTGATTCTTCCCATCAGGGTCTGGGTCTGGGTTGATTTGGGCCTTACTGCTTGAAAGCCCGTTAATCGGCCCCATTTATGGTGGGTATTTATTTCATCACACATCAGGAGTTCAGGTATGTCCGCAGCCACCCAAGCAGAAACCATGGGTTTCCAGACCGAAGCCAAGCAATTACTGCATTTAATGATTCACTCGCTTTACAGCAATCGCGATATTTTTCTCCGTGAATTTATATCCAATGCTTCCGATGCCTGTGACAAGCTGCGTTTTGAAGCTCTGGAACAGGAAGAGCTGTATGAAGGCCAGTCCGACCTGAAGATTCTAATTGAAGTGGATGAAGACGCCGGAACCATTACTCTATCCGATAACGGCATTGGTATGACCCGGGATGAGATTGTTGCCAACCTGGGCACCATCGCGCGCTCGGGCACAGCAGAGTTTTTAGGCTCACTGAGTGGTGATCAGAAAAAAGACTCCCACCTTATCGGTCAATTCGGGGTCGGCTTTTATTCCGGTTTTTTGGTCGCCGATAAGCTCACTGTTGAATCCCGTCGGGCAGGAACAAGTGCAGAGGAAGCTGTGCGCTGGAGCTGTGATGGTGAATCTGAATTTGTAGTCGAAACTATTGATCGAGCCGAGCGGGGCACCCGCGTCACTTTGCAGCTGAAGGAGGACGCCAAAGAGTACGGCAATGACTGGCGTTTACGCAGTCTGGTCAAAAAGTACTCTGACCATATTGCCGTGCCTGTGGAAATGCTTAAGCCGATTCCACCCAAGATGGATGGTGAAGACGACGAAAGTGAAGAAGATATTGTCGATGTGCCAGAATTTGAGCGCGTTAATTCCGCCACGGCCCTGTGGACTCGTCCCAAAAAAGACATAGAAGACGCTGATTATCAGGAGTTCTACAAACACATCTCCCACGATTTTGAAGATGCCATGGCCTGGAGCCATAACCGTGTTGAGGGCAAGCTGGATTACACCAGCCTGATTTATATTCCCAGCCACGCGCCCTTTGATTTGTATAACCGTGATACGGCCAAGGGCCTGAAATTATATATTCAGCGCACCTTTATCATGGATGATGCTGAGCAATTCCTGCCCATGTATCTGCGTTTTATCAAGGGCATCGTCGATTGTTCTGATCTGCCACTCAATGTGTCGCGGGAAATTTTACAAAGCAGTCCGGCCGTGGATTCTATTCGCACGGCAGTGACCAAGCGTGTACTTGATATGCTCGACACCATGGCCGCTGAAAAGCCGGATGAGTACGCAAAAGTCTGGCAGGCCTTTGGCTCAGTGCTAAAAGAAGGCCCGGCGGAGGATTTCGCCAATCGTGAACGCATTTCTGGTCTACTGCGCTTTGCCACGACTCGTGGCGAGGGTGAATCAGTGTCTTTGGCTGATTATGTTGCCAGAATGAAAACCGATCAGGAGAAAATCTATTACCTGATTGCCGAATCCGATGTGGTAGCTCGCAACAGCGCCTATCTCGAAGTCTTTAAAAAGCAGGGTATCGAAGTATTACTGCTTAGTGAACGCATTGATGAGT
>JAHRWI010000030.1 GCA_019090225.1 Porticoccaceae bacterium | reverse complement strand
CTCAGTTTACAGGTCGGTCCGAGATATCTTGCCATCAGTATTATTCCTCTTAAACGCGACGTTTTTTAGGTGGCCGACAACCATTGTGTGGAATCGGCGTCACGTCTGTAATATTGGTAATTTTCAAGCCGGCATTATTTAATGCTCGGACAGCAGACTCCCGCCCAGGGCCTGGACCCTTAACCTCAACGTCTACATTTTGTAATCCGTATTCCTGTGCCGCGGTGGCCGCACGCTCGGAAGCAACCTGGGCTGCGAAGGGCGTACTTTTTCGAGAACCCCTAAAACCCGAGCCCCCTGACGTCGCCCAACTCAGTGCGTTACCCTGACGGTCAGTGATGGTAATAATAGTATTGTTAAAAGACGCGTGGATATGCGCAATACCGTCCACTACCGTACGGGTAATCTTTTTTCGCGTTGCTTTTACAGGAGTCTTTGCCATATCAGTCCAATTCCAGAAAACACTTATTCAATATGCAGCTAGCTCAATTCAAATTGTTACTAACGTTTAATAGGCTTACGGGGGCCTTTTCGGGTACGCGCGTTCGTTTTAGTACGCTGACCCCGTAAGGGTAAGCTGCGGCGATGGCGAATACCTCGATAACAACCCAGGTCCATCAATCGCTTGATATTCATACTAATTTCGCGACGTAAGTCGCCTTCGACAACGTGCTGGGACACTGCGTTACGTAAAACGTCCAGCTGCGCCTCTGTCAGTTCTGAGACTTTGACTGCCGCATCTACGCCAGATTCAGAGCACAGTTTTTGTGCGGTTGTGCGGCCTACCCCATAAACGTAGGTCAGCGCGATCACTGCGTGTTTATGATCAGGGATATTGACGCCAGCAATACGGGCCATCCGATTTACTCCAAGTATCCGATAATGTATATGTTTTGGTGTTTGACCGCCCCTACCATGCCTTTTATCCGGCCAGTAGCTGCCCAAAAAGGCGCAACAGGATAGCGCCTAACACCACCTAAATCAATCTATTTAATACCTTTCGCCGCGATTAACCCTGGCGCTGCTTGTGCCGTGGCTCAGCGCTACAGATAATACGCAAGACGCCCTTGCGTTTCACTACCTTACAATTTCGACAAAGTTTTTTTACCGATGCTCTGACTTTCATATTTTTACCTCAGTACGCTTAGCGACCACCGCTACCGTAGCCTTTCATATTGGCCTTTTTTAATACCGAATCATATTGATGGGACATCAAATGAGACTGAACCTGGGACATGAAATCCATGGTAACCACCACTGCGATCAACAAAGATGTGCCGCCCAGATAAAAGGGCACATTAAAATACACGTTCAAAAACTGGGGCAACAAACACACGCCAGCAATATAAATTCCGCCAACCATCGTCAGGCGTGTTACGACGTTATCAATATACTTTGCCGTTTGATCCCCTGGACGTATACCTGGTAAGTAAGCACCGCTCTTTTTCAGATTGTCCGCGACTTCTTTAGGATTAAAGGTCAGCGCCGTATAGAAAAAACAGAAAAAGATAATCAAGCTCGCAAACAAAAGTATATGCAAAGGTTGGCCCGGCCCCAGAAACAATGAGACGTCCTGAAGCCAGTCCGGTGCCCCGGCACCCTGCCCAAACATCGCCGCCAGCGTTGATGGGAACAATAAAATACTACTGGCAAAAATCGCAGGGATTACACCGGCCATATTAACTTTTAATGGCAGATGACTGCTCTGCTGATTATATGCGCCACGACCCTGCTGACGCTGGGCGTAATTAACGGTTATCCGACGCTGTCCGCGTTCAATAAACACCACAAAATAAATAACCGCTATCGCCAGAATAGCGACGATCAACAAGACGATGATATTTAAGTCCCCCTGCCGAGCTGATTCAAAAGCCTGCCCTAAAGCCCTGGGTAAGCCGGCAACGATACCCGCAAATATAAGCATGGAGATACCGTTACCAATTCCCCGCTCAGTAATTTGCTCGCCTAACCACATCATGAACACCGCGCCAGTAACCAGTGAGGTGATAGCGATGAGAAAGAAGGTTGGCCCTGGGTAATAAGCCAAACCCTGTCCCGCAAGCCCATAAGCCATACCAGTACCCTGCACAAGCGCCAGACCGACGGTTGCATAGCGTGTGATCTGGGTGATCTTTCGACGGCCAGCATCACCTTCCTTTTTCATTTGCTCCAGGGTCGGCGTCACCGCAGTTAACAACTGCATGATGATCGACGCTGATATATAGGGCATGATACCCAGAGCTAAAATACTCATACGCTCCAGAGCGCCACCGGAGAACATGTTAAACATGCCCAGAATGGTTCCCTGATTTTGCGTGAACAGCGCCGCCACGCGGTCAGGATCTATACCTGGAACCGGTATATGCGTGCCGATACGATAGATAACAATGGCCAACAGCAAAAAGCGAAGGCGAGCCCAAAGCTCGCCCAATCCTTTTTCACTGCCCGAAGGCTGTTTTGCTGGTTTTGCCATTTTAATTTAGCCCTGACACCAATCCGTTGCTAGACCTGGTCTTGCTCGACAATCTGACCACCGGCAGCTTCAAGCGCCGCTCTGGCACCGGCCGTAATCGTGAGGCCTTGAATTTTAACTGGCTTAGTTAAGCCGCCAGACAAAAACACTTTCGCTCGACGTATAGTGCTGCTCACAAGACCAGCTGCGCGCAGGGCTTCGAGGTCTATCACCTCAGCATCGACGCCGTTAAGCTCTGCCAGGCGAATCTGCGCCGAGACCCGTGATATCCGCGAGGTAAAACCAAATTTCGGAAGGCGTTTCTGCAAAGGCATTTGCCCGCCTTCGAAGCCGGGCTTGACACTACCGCCGGACCGAGACTTCTGACCTTTATGGCCACGACCACAGGTCTTACCAAGACCACTACCGATGCCACGGCCGACGCGCTTCGCGTTTGGCCTGCTACCCGCTGCTGGGCTTAAGGTGTTTAATCGCATCTCAGTTATCCTCGATTTTCAGCATGTAACTAACTTTATTGATCATGCCTCGCACGGACGGGGTATCTTCTACCGTCACGGTGTGACCGATACGCCGCAAGCCCAGGCCAGTCAAACAGGCCCTATGCCTGCCCAAACGTCCAATTTCACTGCGTATTTGGGTAATTGTTAGTGTTGCTATTTTAGCCATGACTTTCTACTTCCCATCTCGTTAAAGAGTGCTCGTTATCCGAGTATCTCTTCCACGGTTTTGCCACGTTTTGCGGCGATTTGTTCAGGTGCTCGCATCGTTTTTAAACCTGCAAAAGTGGCACGTACCACGTTCACCGGATTAGTCGACCCATAGCATTTAGCCAGCACATTCTGCACCCCGGCCAACTCCAATACCGCTCGCATTGCGCCACCGGCAATGATGCCGGTACCTTCAGACGCGGGCTGCATATAGACTTTAGAGGCACCATGGTTAGCGCGAATAGCGTATTGCAGCGTATTGTCTTTCAAGTCCACCTGGATCATATTCCTGCGAGCAGCTTCCATCGCCTTCTGAATAGCCAAAGGCACTTCTCGCGCCTTGCCTCGCCCAAAACCTACCCGGCCATTACCATCACCAACGACGGTCAGTGCTGTAAAACCGAATATCCGACCACCCTTCACTGTCTTGGCGACTCGATTGACCTGGACCAATTTCTCCATCAGCCCTTCGTTAGGATCGTTATCTCGCGAGTTTTGCTTTGCCATTGATCTACCCTTGTATTCCAGTCTGACTAGAGTTCGAGTCCGCCTGCGCGAGCCGCATCCGCGAGCGCTTTGACTCGACCATGATACTTAAACCCGCTGCGGTCGAATGCCACCTTGGTGACACCGGCCTGTTTCGCTCGCTCGGCGAGGAGCGTACCGACTGTTTCAGCGGCTGAACGGTTACCGGTACTTACCTTGCCACGGATACTGCTCTCCAGCGACGAAGCACTGGCGAGGACGCTATCACCACCTGCGGTCGGCGCAATAACTTGCGCGTAAATATGTCGAGGAGTCCTGAATACGCATAAACGAGAGACTTCTAACTCGCGGATTTTGCCGCGGGCTTTTCGCGCTCTGCGCAAGCGGGATTGCTTTTTGTCTTTCATAAACTACAACCTGCTATTTTTTCTTGGCTTCTTTACGACGCACATGCTCGTCGGCATAACGTACACCTTTGCCCTTATATGGTTCTGGGGGTCTAAAGGCTCTGATTTCTGCCGCCACCTGACCGAGCTGTTGCTTGTCGGGTGACTTCAGTACAATTTCGGTCTGACTGGGCATCTCTGCGCTCACGCCTTCGGGCAACAAATATTCAACAGGGTGAGAAAATCCCAACGTCAAATTAATTTTTTTACCTTGCACCTGAGCACGATAACCAACACCGATGAGCTGCAACTTCTTTTCGAAGCCCTTGGTGACACCAATAACCATGTTATTGACCAGAGCTCTAGTAGTCCCTGCCATAGCATCACCGTTCTTTACTCCAGCCCGGGCGCTAAAGCTCAAGACATTATCTTGTTGACTAACCTCAACGGCTTCATGACAGGTCATCAACAACTTACCTTGCCCACCCTTGACAGAGATATCACTCCCGCTGAGGGAAATTTCCACGCCCTTGGGTATTTCTACCGGACTGTTAGCTACTCTGGACATCTACATATTCCTGTGACAATACAAACCTTGCAAAAACGCGGTTCGTTAAAATACGGTGCAAAGCACTTCCCCACCGATACCGGCAGTGCGCGCCGCACCGCCAGTCATTACCCCGTGGCTCGTCGATACAATAGAGATACCAAGACCGCTACGCACTTGCGGCAGCTCACCTGACCCGGCGTAGCGGCGCAAACCCGGGCGGCTAAACCTGTGGAGCTGCTCAATCACTGGATGGCCTTCGAAGTATTTTAGTTCCATGGTCAGCTCAGGCTTAACATCACTGCTAACACTGAAGCCAAGGATATAGCCTTCGTCCTGCAGTACTTGCGCGACGGCTATTTTAAGCTTGGCCGATGGCATTGATACGGTTGGCTTCGACCGGCCCAAGGCGTTACGAACTCTGGTCAGCATGTCTGCTAACGGATCCTGCATAGTCATCGCAATCTACTCCTTAAACCGAATTACCAGCTGGCCTTAACAAGACCAGGGACATCGCCACGCATGGCCGCTTCGCGTAATTTGTTACGGCACAAGCCAAATTTTCTGTACACCCCGTGGGGTCGCCCGGTTATCCGACAACGCCGACGCTGCCGCGAGGGGCTGGCATCGCGCGGTAACTTCTGCAATTGCAGCTGCGCTTCCCAGCGCTCGTCATCACTGCACTCCATATTAGCGATAGTGGCCTTTAGAGCCGCGCGTTTAACCGCATATTTTGCAACGAGCTTAGTGCGCTTTTTTTCGCGCTCAATCATCGATAGCTTGGCCATAATTTTGTCATCAACCTCGTAGAGGGAAATTAAAAGCACGCAATAGCGCACGACCTTCATCATCAGTACGCGCACTCGTGGTAATCGTGATATCGAGACCGCGCAATTTGTCAATTTTATCGTAATCAATTTCCGGGAAAATAATCTGCTCAGTAACGCCCATGGCAAAATTACCGCGGCCGTCAAAAGACTTGGCGTTTACACCCCGGAAATCTCTGATTCGCGGAATGGCGATGGAGATCAATCTTTCCAAAAATTCGTACATCCGATCTTGACGCAAAGTTACTTTGCAACCGATCGGCCAGCCTTCTCGGACTTTAAAGCCAGCAATAGATTTACGGGCCAGCGTTATCACCGGTTTTTGACCGGCTATAGTCTGGAGATCCCCAAATGCGTTATCGAGCACTTTCTTATCTGCCAGCGCCTCGCCAACACCCATGTTTAGGGTGATCTTGGTGACCCGAGGGACTTCCATAACGTTTTTCAGACCTAGCTCGTCTTTGAGCCGAGGCACAAGTTCGCTTGAGTAAAGGTCTTTTAGACTTGCCATCGCTACTATTCCCCTAAGCCTTTACAGGTTCGCCGGTTGATTTAAACACTCTGACTTTTTTGCCGTCATCCAGGGTTTTGAAACCAATTCGATCAGCCTTGCTAGCGGCGGGATTAAACACCCCGACATTCGATGCATCGATGGGACCTTCCCGTTCGATTATCCCACCAGGCACACCCATTTGAGGGTTTGGCTTCTGGTGCTTCTTGACGATCT
>JAHRWI010000029.1 GCA_019090225.1 Porticoccaceae bacterium | reverse complement strand
CATTAATCCCTGCGGTTATCCCGGACTGGTTATGACTCGCTTGAAGGATCTGTTACCCGAGGACGAAATGCCGTCCCTGGAAGTGTTGTCAGAACAACTGCTGGATAAATTAGCCGCCAACCTTGGTTACGATAACTGGGCTTATAAAAGCGGGTCTTATAAAACCCTGGATGTTTTGCCAGGTTTTGTGAGAGGCGTAGAATAGCCGTCTATGGAAGATACGAATCAAATTCCCGTTAAACGCAGCCGCCGACTCCGTGAAGGCGAGAAACTGCGCAGCGCCGACAAGGTCGAGCGTATTCCTGTCAAAGTTATTCCCACCGAGACCTATTTACCCAAGCCACCCTGGTTGAGGATTCGCCTGCGCAATGCGCCGGAAGTATCGCGCATCAAAAATATTCTGCGTAAAAACAAGCTGGCAACCGTGTGTGAAGAGGCCGCCTGTCCCAATCTCAATGAGTGTTTTGGGGGTGGTACTGCGACATTTATGATCATGGGTGATATCTGTACCCGGCGCTGCCCCTTTTGCGATGTCGGCCACGGTAAACCCAAGTCGCTGGATACCGAGGAGCCTGAACATCTGGCTGCGGCCATTGCTGAAATGCAACTCAAGTATGTGGTGATCACCTCGGTGGATCGTGATGATTTGCGCGACGGCGGCGCCCAGCACTTTGGCGATTGTATTCAAGCGACCCGTGAGCAAAGCCCAAGCGTACAAATTGAAATCCTGGTGCCCGACTTTCGAGGCCGTATGGAACCGGCCCTGGATATTCTCACCACCACGCCGCCGGATGTGTTTAATCACAATCTCGAAACAGTGCCGCGTCTATACCGCGAAGCCCGGCCCGGTGCCAATTATCAGTGGTCGTTAACACTATTGCAGAAATATAAAGTCCAGAATCCATTGGTGCTCAGTAAATCTGGATTGATGGTCGGGCTGGGTGAAACTAAAGACGAATTACTGGCCACATTAGATGATTTACGTGAGCACGATGTTGAGATGCTTACGGTCGGCCAGTATTTGCAGCCATCAAAAAATCATTTGCCGATCGATCGCTACGTGCATCCCGATGAGTTTGCCGAATACCGGGAATACGCCGAATCGATAGGCTTTAAACAGGTGGCTTCCGGCCCACTGGTACGCTCGTCGTATCACGCCGATAAGCAAGCCCACGGAGAGAAAGTAAGCTGATGAGCACAGATACAAAAACTGAAATTGAAGCGGCGGTATTCCGACGTTTTCTAAGACATCTTGATGAGCATAAAGATGTACAAAATATTGAATTGATGAATCTGGCTGATTTTTGCCGTAACTGCTTGTCGAAGTGGTACGTCGCAGAAGCTGAGCAGCGTGATCAAAAAATCGATTATGAGCAAGCCAGGGAGTTGGTCTACGGCATGCCCTATAGCGAATGGAAGGACAAATTCCAGACTAAAGCCACCCCGGAGCAACTGGCGAAATTCAACGCTAAATAGTTGGGCACGAGGCAAAGCTGATTATCAAGGGACGTAAGGCTAGGTCGCGGAAGGCTAAACTGCCGTCATTGACGCGGAGCAGTTCGTTAATGCTTTTGCTAAAGTTGCTTTCCGTCACCTTGTTTTCCGTATTCCTGCTCAATAGCTGTGCCTCAGCACCCGCCAAACCCAATAATATTTGCGATATATTTGAAGAAAAACGGGCTTGGTATCGAGCCACAAAGTCTGCTGCCAAACGCTGGGGCGGGCCGGTGCATGTACCGCTGGCGATGATGTATCAGGAATCCTCATTTATAGATGACGCAAAACCGCCAATGCGCTGGTTTTTAGGCTTTATACCCTACGGTCGAGGTAGCTCTGCCTATGGTTATGCCCAGGCCCAGGACGGCACCTGGAATGATTATCAGAGAGAGGCCGGTTCCATGTTTAGCGACCGCGATGATTTTGATGATGCTATCGATTTTATGTTCTGGTATATGAATAAAAGTCAGCGCTTAAACGGCGTCTCCAAGTGGGATGCCCGTAATCAATACCTCAATTACCACGAAGGCCACGGCGGTTATGCGCGGGGTAGCTATAAAAACAAAGCCTGGTTGATCAACGTTGCCGCGAAAGTGGATCGCCGCTCAAAAACATATGCGGCACAATATAGCCAATGCAAAAAACAACTGGATCGCAATGGCTTGATGCGGCTCATCTTCTAGCTCACATAGCCGTAGATGCGGTTCTAGTAATCCGTTAGCCTTAGACCTCTGTAGAGACAGTTGTTTCTACAGCCAGGAGGAAACCATGAGTGATGACAAGACGTCTGTCGTAGCGCTGACTATTGAGGACTTGCCCAACTGTTGCGATGCCAAGCAGTTTGATTTCGAGACCACCAATGATCTCGAAACCCTGAGCGAGATAATTGGTCAGGATCGGGCTCTTGAGGCCATTCGTTTCGGCCTGGGGATGAATAGCGAAGGCTATAACCTCTATGTGTTGGGCCCTCCCGGTGTCGGCAAGTTCACTGCGGTGAATCAATATTTGCAGGATATGGCTCGGCGCGGCCCGGTGCCCACCGACTGGTGTTATGGCAACAATTTCAAGGACGCTTCAAAGCCGATCCGCATAGAGCTACCCCCTGGTCGAGGCGTAATTTTACGCCAGGATATGCAGCATCTGGTTGATGACCTCAAGACTGCCATTCCCCAGGCTTTCGACACCGATGAATATAAAGCCCGCGCTCAGCAGATCGAAACAGATCTGCAACAGAAGCAGGAGAATGTTTTTCGGGGGCTTCACGATGCTGCAAAGGCAAAGGACGTCAAGTTATATCAGGCGGCTGAAGGCTTTTCGTTTATTCCCATTATTAAGGGCGAGGAGATCACCCCGGAGATTTTTGAAAGCCTCTCTAAAGAGGAGCAGGATAAAATTGAGGCGGTGAATCAGGAGCTGCGGGAGCAACTCCGGGAAATCCTGCAAAAATCGGTACCGGCCTGGCGCAAGGAGGCCCGCGAAAAGTTCATGCGCGTCAATCATGAAGTCACTATGGAAGCTGTAGGTTTATACATTGAGACCCTCAGTAAAAAATATGCCGACCTCCCGCACATGCTTAACTATCTGAGCGACGTGCAGGCCGACATTATCGCTAATGCCATAGATTTCCGTCCCACCGAGGCGGTGCAGGGTATGGCCCAAATGCCGCACCCGCAAAACGGGCTGAGTCGATATGAAATAAACGTCATGCTCGACAACAGCGATACCACAGGCATGCCAGTGGTCTTTGAAGAGCACCCCAGCTATGGAAACCTACTGGGTCGAGTCGAAAACAAAGCCTATATGGGCATGCTCAGCACTGATTTCACCTTGATCAAACCTGGTGCATTACATAAAGCCAACGGTGGCTATCTGGTGCTAGAGATACGCAAACTGCTTATGCAGCCCTATGCCTGGGAAGGCCTGAAACAGGCTTTATATTCCCGTGAATTGCGCATCGAATCTCTGGAGCAGGCGCTTAGCCTGGTCAGCACCATATCGCTGGAGCCAGAGCCCATTCCCCTTGACGTCAAAGTCGTGTTGCTCGGTGATCGCATGTTGTACTACATGCTCTATGCCCATGATCCGGACTTCGCCGAGCTATTTAAGGTGCCCGCCGACTTCGAAGCGCGCCTTGATCGCAATCGTGATAATGACTTTCTCTATGCCCGTATGATCGCCACCATGGTGCGCAAAGAAAAACTCCTGCCCTTTGATAACAGCGCTGTCGCTGCGGTGATCCGCCAAAGTATGCGCCAGGTGGAAGATTCAGAAAAACTGTCCACTCACATGGGTAGCATCAGTGATCTGCTCAATGAAGCCAGTTATTGGGCGGCACAGGCGGGGCGCACCATTGCCACCGAAGAGGATGTTAATAAAGCTGTCTCTTATACACATCTGACGCTGCCGACGATAAGGCTCGTGT
>JAHRWI010000028.1 GCA_019090225.1 Porticoccaceae bacterium | reverse complement strand
TTGCACACCCACTACGATGCCCAGCTGTTCTGGGATCCCTACTGCTCCCTGTCGAGCTGGCACGGCATCACCTCTGTCGTGATCGGCAATTGCGGTTTTGGCTTCGCCCCGGTAGCACCGGAGCTGCGCGAACGCGCCATGTTATCGATGACTCGGATTGAGGCAATTCCCCTTGCGTCGATGCAAGAAGGTATGCCCTGGGACTGGGAAACCTTCCCGGAATATCTCGACAGTGTTGAGCGCACCCCTAAAGCCATCAATATACTGCCCTATGTGCCACTAGTGCCCATGCTGATTACGGTGCTGGGTTTTGACCGCGCCAAGGCTGGAGACATGCCAACGCCTGAAGAAGAAGCTGAGTTATGCGCGATGCTCGAAGAATCCATGGATGCGGGTGGTTGCGGCTGGTCGGCACAACGTTTGGCACCGGGTTGTGGTGCTGACATACAGCGGGATTTCGATGGCACGCCTATGCCCACCGATGTCATGCACGATGAAACCGCTCTGGCCCTGGCAAGGGTGCTAGCTAAGCGTAACGAGGGCTTTATGCAGGTCACTATGATCAGCGGCAAAGATGCCGATCATGATCGCGCCCACCTCGAAGAACTGGCGGAAGTCAGTGGTCGGCCGATACTGTACAACGTGGTACAGGCCGTAGCGGACGACCCCACCATCCACCGCGAATGCTTACAGTGGTTAAGTGAATGTCACGCTCGTGGCAACAAAGTTTATGGTCAAGGTCTGACCACCGACTGCGGCTTCACCTTTGCCCTCGACGAGTGGAACATGTGGGATGATTCCGAAGCTTGGCGTGAAGCCACTACTGGCACTTTTGAAGAGCGACTACAGAAACTCGGTGATCCAGGAAGACGCCAGGGACTCAAGGATAATCCTCCTGGCATTCTGGTCACAGGCCCCGTTGAAGACGTTGTTATGGTGCGCCCTAACTCCGACGATTTCACCGAATATAAAGATCACACTATTGGTCTGATCGCAGAAAAAACCGGTAAGGACCCAGTCGATGCCATGCTCGATATCGCGGTCGGCACCAACCTAAAAGCCGAATTTTTCGCCATGCTCCCCAATGCCGGCAATCTTGAATATATGAAAGAGATCATCGATGACCCCTTTGTTACCTTCGGGGTTTCTGATGGTGGTGCCCATACGCGCTTTCTGACTGCGGGACGCTACCCCACCGAAGCCATTGCCAGCTATGTCCGCGAGCACAACATGTTGTCATTGGAAGATGTCCACTGGCGCTTGAGTGCGCTGCCAGCGGCAATGGCAGGCTTCAAGAGCCGAGGCACCTTAGTCGAGGGTGCGCCTGCTGACATCGTCGTTTACGATTACGAAAACCTGGAAATACTTGATGGCGAAGTGGTCCACGACATGCCAGGCAATGAGTGGCGTCGTGTCCAACGGGCTAAAGGCTATGACTACATCCTGGTTAATGGTGAAGTGACCATTGACCACGATGAAGAAACCCATACCTATTCTGGAAAATTACTGCGTCACGGAATCGCTTAACACTCTTTTTTTAAGTACCTTCATCGAAAAAGTCGGCAATAGCAATATTGCCGACTTTTCCGTTTTTGCTAACAATTTATGTCAAGTGCCTGCATTTTTAACTAATAAAAATAAGCACTTGCAGGAAAGAAAACAAAGCAGTACCTTTGGCATCCCAATATTATCAGTGCTCAACCATAGCTGTAATAGTTATAAAAATTCCTGGGCAACTTACTTATTTAGGCATACAAACACTGGATAAGGTAGGCAAGCAGGAATAACTCCGCAAAAAGACGGCAACCAGCTTATTAATTACCACCAAGCCAGATACAGGAGAAAGATTAATGGCGACTTACGATACGATTATCAAAAACGGTACCATTTTCGATGGCACGCGCATCCCGCGCTTTAAAGGTGACATCGGTATTAAAGGCGGCAATATTGCAAAAATCGGCCGTCTCGACGCCGCTGAAGGCGACAAAATTATCGACGCTGAAGGCAAGCACGTCTGCCCCGGCTTTATCGATCTGCACACCCACTACGATGCCCAGCTGTTCTGGGATCCCTACTGCTCACTGTCAAGCTGGCACGGTATTACTTCCGTTGTCATCGGTAACTGTGGCTTTGGTTTTGCGCCGGTAGCCCCTGATATGCAGGAACGCTCAATGCTGTCCATGACTCGCATTGAAGCCATCCCTTACGACTCTATGAAAGAAGGTATGCCCTGGGACTGGGAAACCTTCCCAGAATATCTCGATAGCATCGACCGCACCCCTTTGGCCATTAATATTCTGCCCTATGTCCCTCTCGTGCCAATGTTGATAACCGTTCTCGGCTTCGATCGTGCTAAAGCTGGTGCCATGCCAACACCAGAAGAAGAAGCACAGTTATGTGCCATGCTTGAAGAGTCCATGGACGCTGGTGGCTGTGGCTGGTCTGCGCAACGTTTAGCACCGGGTTGTGGTGCTGATGCACAGCGAGATTTCGATGGCTCGCCAATGCCCACCGATGTAATGCACGATGAAACCGCTATCGCCCTGGCCAAAGTATTGGCCAAGCGCAACGAAGGTTTTATGCAGGTCACCATGCTTAGCGGCAACGATCCTGTGAAAGACCGCGCTCATATGGAAGAACTCTCCGAGATTAGTGGCCGACCCTTGCTCTATAACGTAGTGCAGTCGGTTGCTGGTGATCCCAGCGTGCATCGCGAAACTCTGCAATGGTTAAAAGAAGTTCACGGCCGCGGCAACAAGGTTTATGGTCAGGGACTTACCACTGACTGTGGCTTTACCTTCGCCATGGATGAATGGAACCTGTGGGACGATTCCGAAGCCTGGCGCAACGTTACTACTGGCACTTTTGAGGAGCGACTAGCTAAAATGGCTGATCCCGCCAACCGCGAGGCACTCAGAAATACTCCTCCTGGCCACTCCATCACCGGACCTATTGAAGAAGTCGTGATGGTACGCCCGAATTCAGATAACTTTACTGAATTTACCGATCACAAACTCAGTCTCATCGCTGAAAAAACAGGCAAGCACCCGGTCGACTGCCTACTTGATATTGCCGTTGGCACTAACCTGAAAGCTGAATTTTACGCCATGCTTGCTAACGGTGGTGACGTCGACAATATGCGCGAGATTATCCAGGATCCCTTCGTCACCTTTGGCGTATCCGATGGTGGTGCACACACACGCTTTCTGACCGCAGGTCGCTACCCAACCGAAGCGATTTCAAGATACGTTCGAGAGCATGAAATGTTGTCTCTGGAAGATGTTCACTGGCGTCTAAGTGCCCTGCCTGCTGCTATGGCCGGTTTCAAAACTCGGGGAACATTGGTAGAAGGCGCACCAGCTGATATCGTCGTTTACGACTATGAAAACCTCGAAATCCTGGATGGCGAAATTGTCCATGATATGCCTGGTAACGAATGGCGTCGTGTACAACGCGCTAAAGGTTATAACTACATATTGGTTAACGGTGAAGTGACTATCGACCATGATGAGGAAACTCATAAATATTCTGGAAGACTGCTACGCCACGGAGCTTGATGCTTAAACCCATCTTGCTTCAATAAAAAAAGCCGACTTTGAAAGTCGGCTTTTTTTATATCCTGCGATCTATGCTGCCGTACGACGCTTGCCTACAAGATTTTCTTACAGCACCATCCTTTAACTCTAGCCTTTAATAATCTCCATTTGCTGCTGTAACAAGGTCGTCGGCAAATTATTTTCCAGGGTTATGCGATCAACCAGTTTGCCGTAGCGCTTGTTAATCTGCTCGGCTACCTGCAGAGGCTCACCCACAACAGCAAAGGTTTCGAGCATTTCATCACTGATCAACTCCGGCATTTTGTCCCAACCATTATTTTTGGATAAATGATTGAGCTTCGGCTGTAAGTCCTGCCAGTCGTGACATTCAAGCACCGGCTTATAAGCGGGTGTAGACGCGTAAAACGAAATTCGGTAACGCACTTGGGCTTTAGCAGCTTCGAATTCCTCTTCGGTTTGGCCAGTGATAACAAAAGGTGGAAAGGAGATATCGAAATCCTCCCGGCTCTTACCATTTTCCGCGAGCGTACTTTCTATGCTCGGCAGAATTCGTTCTTCAATATATTTTTGCGTACCGAAGGTGTGGATAATAATACCGTCGGCCACTTCCGCTGCGGTGTTAATCATCTTTGGGCCCACTGCAGCCATCACCACTTTAGGGCGGCCATACTCGGTATTTTTAGGGCTAAAATCCGGTGTCATTAAGGTGTGCTTGTAACAATCACCGCGAAAATTAAGCGGCTCACCGTCATACCAGCAATCCCAAATTGCGTGGAGCGCACGGATAAACTCCCCCATTTGTTTAGCGGGGCCATGCCAGGGCATAGAAAACCGCTTGGTAATGTGGGCCTGTATCTGGGAACCCAGGCCCAGGGTAAACCGCCCTTTCGAAAACGCGTTTAGGTCATGGGCCGTATAGGCGGTGGTCATCGGGCTGCGAGCGAAAGCAACGGCAATTCCGGTGCGCAATTCCACTTCGTTAGTAGCGTCGGCTCCCATGCCAACCACCAGGAAGGGGTCATTCTGAATTTCTGCGGTGACCACACCGTCAAAGCCCTGGTTTTCAAATTCCACATAGCGACGCTTGATATCATCGATATCGTCGAGCTGGTCACCAAAACTAAAACTACTATCAATTTTCACTCAATATCCTCTCTTGGTTTTCAACAATTAAAACTAGCTGATAAATCCTAACACACCCCCAATATCCAACCTTCTAAACGCGCCTGCTTTTGCTCCGGTAAAGTCAATGGTGGATGAAAATATTTATTCAAAATGCCCCGCTGATCCGCATCTCTCAGCCAGGCAGCTATCGACCAGGCGTCATGCTCATCGGCAGAGCGACCCTCTTTGTCATAACGCCTCTTATAAAGTGCTGGGTAAGCCTCTGCAATCACTGAATGACCTTCGGGAACATCGAAGCCGTCGAAGGGCCATAAGTGTACTCGCGCTGTGCTTACTTGCCTCAGCCACAATAACCAGGGCAATCCCGCGTGGGTCGATTTGGCCACTGAACCCTGCATATCAAACTGAAAAGCGCTTTTCGCTGTAGCGGTCCACTTTTCGCACAGCCTGAACTCCGAGGAGTTGCCCGTGCGCGGGTTGTCTTCGCGAAGAAATTCAACATAGTTATAGTCTTCATGGGTGGGCCAGTGATGCATAAAATCGCGAAGAAACACATCCCAGCTATTTAGCCCATAACGCTCCATGTAGCTGAGCGGTAAAGAAAAACAATGATCGATACCAATTATTGACGGCTCATCGGTCAGCAAGGCATCCTGGCAGAACTGTGTTACTTCACGTCGCGACCAGTTCTTCGCACGTTCCACTGACGGTGACATACGCTCAGGATCACCACCGGGTCGAGCCTGATACACCTGCAGACCTGGCAGCCGACTTTCCGGCCCCTTCGCACCGGAATAGTCAATACCGATAAAACGTTCAAAGCCCATAAACACTCCTCCGAAAAATCTGAATACTGGCTCGATTACTCTACCTAAAAGGAAAACAACGTCCATATGAAAGCCGTTCGTGACCCTGTAGGTCAGTGCGTGTTTTGACCTCCACGAAATCGGCCGCTGACAATAAATTCCTTAGCTGCCTGGCCTGTTGATTACCGTGCTCCAGCATTAACCAGGCCCCTTCAGCTAAGTATTGTGACGCATCAGCGATAATACGCTCGAGGTCGGCAAAGCCCTGATTGTGGGCAACCAAAGCCGTATGAGGCTCAAAACGCACATCGCCTCTTTGTAAATGAGCATCTTCCCGATCAATATAAGGCGGGTTAGCGACGATTAAATCAAAGACCTGACCAGAGATTTGTTCAAACCAGTCACCTTGTCTGATGGTGACATTATCGAAACCCAAATGCCGACGGTTTTTCTCCGCCAACTGAACGGCTTCGGGCACAACATCCACCGCCAGAATTTCCCAACTGGGCCGTTCACTGGCCAGGGCCAGAGCAATGGCACCGGTACCGGTGCCCAGATCGAGCACTCGAGCATCAGGTTTATTCATTAATTCCAAGGCAGTTTCAACCAGCAACTCTGTTTCTGGTCGGGGAATCAAAGTGTGGATGTTGACTTCTAATTCCAGCGACCAAAATTCTTTGCTGCCCACCAGATGGGCAATTGGCTCGCCCCGCTGACGGCCTTGCAACAAGCCTTCAAACATTACCCCCTGTTCGTCAGACAGTAATGTTTCCGGCCAGGTATAGAGATAACTGCGAGGTTTATCAAGAATATGGCAAAGCAGGACTTCGACATCGAGACGGGGGCTGTCACTAACTGACTGCAAGGTCGAAGACAGCTTGAGTAAATCAGCAATGCTCATCCCTTGCCTGGACGTCTCTTCAATAGACATCTGTGCGACTCGCGTTCCTAGTCCGCCAGTGCAGCCAGCTGCTCGGTTTGATATTCATTAATCAGGGGTTCTATCACCTGATTGAGGTCGCCCTGGGTAATCTCGTCGATTTTATACAGGGTGAGGTTGATTCGATGATCGGTGATGCGGCCCTGGGGATAGTTATAGGTGCGGATACGTTCCGAGCGATCACCGCTGCCCACCAAACTTTTGCGTAGATCCGATTGCTCCTGCGATTGTTGTTCCTGCATACCGTTAAGAATTCGAGCCTGTAACAGGGACATCGCCCTGGCCTTGTTTTTGTGCTGTGAACGCTCGTCCTGACATTCCACCACGATGCCTGTGGGCAAGTGGGTGAGCCGCACTGCCGAATCAGTTTTATTGACGTGCTGACCACCGGCACCGGAGGCCCGGTAGGTATCGACCCGTAGATCGGCTTTATTGATATCGATGGCTTCGACATCATCGGCTTCCGGCAAAATTGCGACCGTGCAGGCGGACGTATGCACCCGACCCTGGGATTCAGTTTCCGGCACCCGCTGGACCCGATGAGCGCCCGATTCAAACTTGAGCTGGGAATACACCTGCTTACCGACGATACGCGCGATAATTTCTTTATAACCACCGTGTTCGCCCAGTCGCTCACTGATAATCTCAACTTTCCAGCCCTGTGACTCCGCGTAGCGAGAATACATGCGGTATAGATCGCCAGAAAATATCGCTGCTTCATCGCCACCGGTACCGGCACGAATTTCCAGAAACACATTACTTTTATCGTTGGGATCTTTGGGCAGCAACAACATCTGTAAAGATTGCTCGATTTCGACAAGCTGGTCTTCACACTGGTTAATTTCCTGGCTGGCCATCTCGCGCATGTCGGCATCGTCGTCCTTGAGCATGGTTCTGGTTTCTTCGACGTCGGCACTTGTTTGCACAAACTGCTGATAAACTTTTACCACCGGCTCAAGTTCGGCGTATTCCATTGACAGGGCGCGAAAACGGGTCTGCTCGGCGATAACTTCGGCGTCGCTGAGCAAATGCCCGACTTCGTCGTAGCGTTCAGCAAGGGCATCAAGTTTTTCTAGTAACGAGGCTTTCATTGGCCGTCCTGCTTATCACTATCGTTAAGAGTGTTATCTTTGGGAGTGCCTGTTGTCGAAGTCGAGGTCTCAGTATCGTCGAGCTTGTCAGCACCGTCGGCATAGTCTTCGGTTATATCCTGGTCGGGTTCAAGCAGCCCAAATAACTCCTGGGTCCAGCGAATATGGGCCTGATTACCAAGCTCGCTGGCTTTTTTCAATTGCGTAGTGGGGGTATGCAAGATTTTATTGGTCAGGCCATGGGCAAGTTGCCGGAGCACCTGCTCTGAGGACTGGCCCTGGCTCAATGCTGCCAGTGCTTTATCTAACTCGGCATCACGTACCGCACCAAGGTTTTCGCGAAAGGCGCGAATCGTACTCGCTACACTCTGACCCCGCAATTGCTTTTGCCAACTGGCGACGCCCTCATCGATGATAACCTCGGCCTGATCTGCCGCATCTTCACGCTGGCGTAAGTTAACCTCGATAACTGACTTGAGATCATCGACGGTATATAAATAAATATCATCGAGCTGCCCGACTTCTGGCTCGATATCTCTTGGCACCGCAATATCCACCATAAAGATGGGTTTGTGCTTACGTTTTTTCAGCGCTGATTCCACCGCGCCCTTGCCGAGCACAGGCAACTGGCTGGCGGTGGATGAAATCACCACATCGGCCTCGTGGAGGCGATCGTGAATATCAGATAGCAAGATGGCATCAGCGGAAAACTTCTCGGCCATTTCCTGAGCACGAGACAGGGTTCTATTAGCAACGGTGATCCTCCCTACGCCCTGCTCACGCAGGTGACGGGCTAGCAATTCAACGGTTTCGCCTGCGCCAATGAGTAAGGCATGAACATCCTGCATACTGGAAAATATCTGCTGAGCCAGGCTGACCGCCGCATAGGCCACGGACACCGGGTTTTCGCCAATAGCGGTTTCGGTGCGTACCCGTTTGGCCGTCGCAAAGACTTGCTGAAAAACTTGATGGAGTGGGCCGCTTATCGTGCCAGCCTCCTCCGCTACCGCAAAGGCAGATTTCATTTGGCCCAGGATTTGCGGCTCGCCAAGTACCATGGAGTCAAGCCCGCAGGCCACCTTCATCATGTGTTGTACGGCCGCGTCCCCTTGATGAATATAGCAACTGGCCTCAAGCTCAGTCTCATCCAGACCCCGCTCACTGGCTAACCAGGCCAACATAGCCCTGCTTACATCGACGTCTCCACTGCCATATAGCTCGGTACGGTTACAGGTCGACAAAATCGCAAAATCTTCGCCGCCAATACGAATCAGGCCCTCCTGCAGGCTGGTCATCATTAACTCCGGGGCAAAGGCCACCCGCTCGCGCGTTTCCAGCGCGGCGGTGCGATGATTGATCCCCAAAGCTATAAGCGTCATAAACAATCGATATTCGCTGTTATTAAGCACCAAAAAGAACGACTAAAAAGAACTAAACGGCGCAAAACTGTCCTATGCATACTTGTTACAATGGACTTAATATTTAATCAACTGAACTTGTGAATAAACCAATTGAGCATCGAATCTATAACCCATCGATCCTTTTACGGGGAGCACTTTAACATGCGCATGCAAATCCGGCGCTCCGGACTAATAGCAGTCAGCCTGATAACAGCATTGCTGTTATCCCTGACCGCCTGTGGAACGCAACACATGGCGAAGCTGACTGCCGGCACACCGGGCGATCTCAGCAAAGTTGCTTCTGACACTGAGGTCACGGATGCTGCGCCGGATTATCCCGTTCGAGCCTTTCCAACTCAAACCTTTTACGCCTTGCTGGTAGCAGAGTTTGCCGGTGCCCGGGGCGACGTCCAGCTCGCGGTGGACAGCTATGTTGAGCACGCCAAAATCACCCGCGACCCCAATGTTGTCGAAAGAGCTGTGCGCACGGCTTCTTTTTCGAGGGATAAGGCAGCTCTCGAACAATTGAGTCGCTTGTGGGTGGAGGTCGACCCAGACAACAGCGAGGCACACAAACTGGCATTTTTCTTTGTGGCTCGCGATGGTGAGATCGATAGCGCGTTTAACCATGCCCGTCTCTTGCTCGAACAAGGGGATGGCGAACCTTTGATCTCATTACCCGGCTTCACCGAAACCCTCGACCCGAGCAATCGCGGACTTTTACTGAGCCGTTATGACCAACTACTGCAAGCACACCCTCTTGACCGCAATATCTTACTGGGAAAAATCCGCCTCCAAGGCCAACAAAATAATATCGAACAGGCGCTAGAAACCAGCAAAACCCTGCTCAAACTGGAACCTGACAATGAAGATGCTCGCCTGGCCATTGCTCAACTCCTGTACAACCACGGCGAAGACAAAAAAGCCATAATCACCCTTAATCAGGGTATCAAACGTAATCCCGAGAGTAAGAAACTACAGTTGCAACGGATCCGTTTTATCGCAGAAGTTGATCTCGATAGCGCTCGGCAAAAGATGATCCACCTGGTGGCGAACCATGAGGATGACTTTGATCTGCTGTTTTCCCTGGGCCTGCTCAACAGACAGCTAGGACTGCACGACGAAGCCCGTCAGGCTTTCGAGAAGATGATTACCCATAACCGACGTCTCGCCGATGCCCATTATCAATTGGCGGTGATGGCAGATCAGGATCACCGTAGCGATGAGGCTCAAGCCCATTACGCACAGGTAAACGAAGGCAATAACCTGTTGCCGGCCATAGCGCGCATGACCCAGTTAATGAGTGACGACGGGCAAACCACCAAAGCCAGACTGTATTTACACCAGCTACGCCTGGAGCGTCCCCACCTGGTGGTGGCGCTTTATCGTCTTGAATCAGAGCTATTGATGGGGCAGAAACGCTACGACAGCGCCTATTCTTTATTAACTGAAGGTCTGGCCGAACACCCCGAAAGTTCCGATCTTCTTTACACCCGCTCGTTGGTCAGCGAAAAGCTCAACGATATCGTCAGCGTCGAACAAGATTTACGGGCGATATTGGATCAGGACACCAACAACGTCTCCGCCCTGAACGCCCTCGGATACTCCCTCGCAAATCACACCGACCGCTACCAGGAAGCCCTGGCGTTAATTCGTCAGGCTCTCGAAATTAGTCCTGACGATGCAGCGATTGTCGATAGCCTGGGCTGGGTCTTGTACCGCCTAGGTAAGCATGAGGAAGCCGTGGCCCACCTGCGAACCGCAATGGCCAGGGTGCCCGACCCTGAGGTCGCTGCTCATTTAGGTGAAGTACTCTGGGTCAGCGGCAAAAAAGATGAGGCCCTCAATATCTGGCGCAAAGCACTAAAAAGTGCACCCGACAGTAAGTACCTGCTTGATACCCTGGATCGCTTCCAGGTATCACTCTAAACAAGCAAAAAAAGCATGACCCCTACCACCAGCCCCCCTCGGCGGCACAACAAATGGTATCTGGTGCTGGGCCTGATCGCTGGACAAATACTGATAAGTGCCTGTAGCCATCAAATTTTAAGCACTAACACTCAGGTGCCATCGCTATGGCCCCGCCATCACGAACAAATGCGCGGCATATCGAACTGGCATATTAAAGGTAAGATTGGCTACGAAAACGCCTCCGAAGGCGGCAGCACCTGGCTCGACTGGCATCAACAAGTCGACCAATTTAGCCTGCTGTTAAGCGGTCCTTTTGGCGCAGGGACGGTACAGATATTTGGTGACGACGATTTTGTCACCCTGCGCCAGGCCAAAGCCCCTGACATCTCAGCCGTGTCAGCAAAGACACTCGTCCGCCATCTTCTGGGCTGGGAGCTGCCCATCGACGAATTATCTTATTGGATACGCGGCATTCCCGCTCCCAATGCCCTGACCAGTGAGCAACATTTCAACCAACAAAGCCTTCTCGCCAACCTGCATCAGAGCGGCTGGCAATTAGTCTTCTCAAAATACCGCCATACTAAAGCGGGCATACTCCCCGGCAAGATCACCGCTACGCAGGGTGAAACTCACTTTAAATTGATCATTAAAGAACATCTTTTTACTACACCCAGTAATCCCTCTCTTGACGGCCCTGCACAAAACCTGGGTTTAACGACCCAGCGCAGCAACCTCAAAGCAAAGGCTTTGTGATGCTACAAATCCTCGCCCCAGCCAAACTCAATCTGTTTTTGCGTATTACTGGACGACGCCCTGACGGCTATCATGAATTGCAAACCCTGTTTCAATTGCTCGACTATGGCGACGATCTGAGCTTCGAACTGCGCACTGATAAAGCCCTTACCCTCGCCATTCACAGCGATGTCATGGGCACCGACTCCATAATCCCTGAACAGTCCGGTTCGCAAGACGATTTACAGGGTGATCAAAACAGCCATCTAAAAAATGACCCATACAACAACCTCGTCACCCGTGCGGCACTAAGCTTGCAACAACACGCATCCTGTTCATTGGGCGCGGACATTCAACTCACCAAGCGCTTACCTATCGGTGGCGGCCTCGGCGGCGGAAGTAGCGACGCCGCGACTACCTTGATCGCCCTGAACAAGCTCTGGAATCTTAATTACAGTCTTGATCATCTGGCTGAAATCGGACTAAAACTGGGTGCTGATGTGCCGGTATTTATCCATGGCCACACCGCCTGGGCCGAGGGAATCGGCGAGCACCTACACCCAGTGGACATGCCACCCCTGTGGTATCTGGTGATAATGCCCTCATGCTCGGTATCAACAGCTGAAATATTCAGCGACCATCAATTGACAAGGAACGCATCGCCGATCACAATACGCGCCTTTCGCGATCACGGTGCCGGAAACGACTGCCAGGATGTCGCAGAAAAACGCCACCCTGAGGTCAAAACTGTCAGACTCTGGTTAAACCAATACGCCCCCGCACAAATGACTGGCACGGGGGCTTGTGTGTTTGCCAGCTTTGTTAATCGGGCACAGGCGGCGGCGGTACTGGCG
>JAHRWI010000027.1 GCA_019090225.1 Porticoccaceae bacterium | reverse complement strand
CGACTATCTTTCCGGCAACATCCATTGATCAAAACTATTACGGTGATGGCGCTGTTCGGCAGCTCAAACCCTTAAGTTCGGCATTGCGATTAGGCGCAGAGAAACTCTTTATCGTCGGCGTCAGCGATAATCCGGCCCATATTAATACCGTGAAAAAGGCTGAACACCCTCCCTCCATAGGCCAAATGATCAGTCAATTACTGAATAGTGCCTTTATTGATTCCATCGAAAGCGATCTTGAGACCCTGCAATCAATCAACAAACTGGCCATCGAGATTCCCGAACAGGCCAGGGCCGATAACCGTCGTTACATCGATTACGTGTGTATTTCTCCCTCTGTTGCCATCGATGAAATGGCCGATCAATATATTCACGAATTACCGAGGAGTGTAAAACTGTTCCTCCGAGCTATTGGCGCGACGTCAAAAGGCGGCGGCTCCAGCACGGCCAGTTATTTACTGTTTGAACCTGGTTTTTGCCGGGAATTACTCGACCTGGGCTATCGGGATGCCTTGCAGCAGGAGGATAAAATCCTGGCTTTTTTTGATGTCGACTAAGCAAAACCGGACGACTTTATCTGGCGCTTAGCCTTGGGAATATACAAGGCCGGGAGTTTCGATCAGCAAGATAATGTAAATACCCTCCCTATAAAATCACTAAAAGTGGGGGTATAAAGGTCGGTATAAAAGCATCACAAATCACTAAGCAGCTATTAAGTAACTATTCACCAACGACTATAAATATAAAGGGGTATAAAAATGTCTAATGCACCATCTAATACAGGAAAAAACGACGTCAAGCGTTACGATGCCATTGTCGTCGGGGCTGGCGTAGCCGGGCTTTACCAACTACACACCCTGCGAGAAGCCGGATACTCGGTTCGCTTGCTTGAAGCCGGTACCGGCATCGGCGGCACCTGGTACTGGAACCGCTACCCAGGCTGTCGTTTTGATTCCGAAAGCTATACCTATCAATACAATTTCTCTGAGGAGTTACTGAAGGAGTGGGACTGGACCGAGCACTTCTCGCCCCAGCCAGAAACACTGCGCTATCTTAATTATGCCGCCGACAAATTTGACTGGCACAAAGATATCCAGCTCAACGCGAGGGTTAAATCGGCCATTTTTGACGAGGCCACCAATCGTTGGGATATCGAAACCGAGGACGGTGAACGCTTCAACAGCCACTTCGCAATCATGGCCACCGGCATCCTCTCCGCCACTCAAATGCCGAATATCGAAGGCATCGACGACTTCAAGGGCGAGTCATTTCACACCTCCCGCTGGCCCCACGATCCCAATGGCTGGGGTGGTGACACCTCGGTCTATGAAGGCAAACGAGTGGCGGTGATTGGCTCCGGTGCGACCGCTGTACAGCTCATCCCCTACCTTGGCGAGGGCGCCAAACACTTGTATGTCATGCAGCGCACGGCCAACTGGGCCTCGCCCCTGTTTAACTCAAAAATTACCGATGCAGAACAACCTGCATTAAAAGCCCGCTACCCAGAAATATTTGCTGCCTGCGACAAATCCACCGGGGCTTTTATGCACGTGGTTGATCCCCGTTCAATGTTTGATGTCTCGGCAGAAGAACGTGAAGAGCAGTTTGAACGGCTCTACAAACAACCCGGCTTTGCGATCTGGTTATCCAATTTCCAGGACATTATGACCGATATGAAGGCCAATGATCTGATCTCAGAATTTATGGCTAACAAGATCCGCGAACGCATTAATGATCCAAAAATCGCGGAAAAACTGGTGCCTAACCATCACGGTTTTGGTCAGCGCCGGGTACCCATGGAAACCAACTACTACGAGACCTACAACCGGGACAATGTCGAATTAATCGACCTCAATGAAACGCCCATCGAAAGGATCACTGAGAAAGGCATTCTTACCAGCGACGGAGAATACGAAGTTGATCTCATCGTTTATGCCACCGGCTTTGACGCAGGCACCGGGGCCATGCGACGCATAGATATCCGCGGCCTTGGTGGTCGAACCATTCAGGACAAATGGGCCGAGGCATTGAGAACCAACATGGGTATGCAGGTAGAAGGTTTCCCCAATATGTTTACCCATGACGGCCCCCACGCCGCATTTTGTAATATCCCCCGCTGCGCACAGGTCACTGTTGACTGGGCCACTGACCTGATGAATCACATGCGTGACAATGGCCTTGAGCGCGTCATGACCACAGAAGAAGCAGAGCTGGAGTGGACGGCCCATGCCACGGAACAGGCCGACAAAACTTTGTTGAGTAAAACCAAATCCTGGATTATGGGGGACAATATCGAGGGTAAACCCCGTGATTTATTACTCTATGCTGGCCCAGCGCCCCTGTACCGGAAAAAATTAGCAGACTGCGCGGCGAATAATTATGAGGGCTTTACTTTAGAATAAAATAATAGCCTTTACTCTGGAGTGAAATGATGGACTTTGCTTTGAAGTAAATATGTTTACTTTTTTTAAACCCGGACATTTAATTTAATGTCCGGGTTTTTTATTGCTTATCAATATTAAAAACTTAACAAGCGTTAACCTTACTTAGAT
>JAHRWI010000026.1 GCA_019090225.1 Porticoccaceae bacterium | reverse complement strand
TGGTCGTAGAAGCCGCTATACAAAGCGGCTCCTTGATCACTGCACGTCTCGCCTTAAATCAGGGTCGTGAAGTGTTTGCGATACCAGGTTCGATTCACAATCCCTTATCAAAGGGCTGTCACCGGCTGATTCGAGAAGGCGCTACACTCACCGAAACGGCCCAGGATATCGTCTCTGAATTAGGCGGTATGCTGTCATTTGTTATAGATAATTCAGAGACTTCTCCCAGCTTACAAGTGCCGCAAGAATCAGTACTTGAGCTAAATCTTCAGCCAGTCGAAGCCCAGGTTTTGGCCCAGCTTGGTTTTGACTATACCGATCTCGATTCACTGATCAGCCGCTGCGGCTTATCTGCCAGTGAACTAACCGGAATTTTGATCAGCCTGGAACTCCAGGGCCGCATTGAAAATCGAGCCGGTCTGTATTGCCGCGTATCTTGACCGGTTTTGTCATAGAGCTTACTCGGCTTTAATTAAAGCCATCCGAAGCTTGAGTTGCCATCAACCTATTGTTGGGTTAGCCTGCGCGACCTTCCCGGCTTTGCTGCCGGGCTTCTTCAACAAACCACAATCAAATTGCCATGAATAAACCTTTTGTAGCCATACTAATGGGATCGGATTCCGATCTGCCGGTCATGCAGGCCTGTATCGATGTTCTCAACGAACTCAACATCCCTTCAGAAGTTAAAATCACCTCTGCTCACCGTACCCCCGAGGCCACTCAACAATACGTTCAGTCAGCTGACGAGCGGGGATGCGTCGCCTTTATCTGTGCCGCTGGCATGGCAGCTCATCTCGCCGGAGCCGTCGCTGCGCAAACATTGAAACCAGTGATTGGGGTACCAATTAACGCTTCTTTAGAAGGTCTCGACGCATTGTTGGCGACCGTGCAAATGCCCGCGGGTATTCCCGTCGCGACGGTCGCTATCGGTAAGGCTGGCGCAAAAAATGCCGGCTATTTAGCCGCGCAAATTGCAGCCACTGGGGATAATGATCTTCGTCAACGGCTCATCGACAACCGAGCCGCCAGCGCACAAGCGGTTATCGATAAAGACGCTGCACTGCAGGCCAAATTAGCCGGTTGATCAACTACACGCACCACTTCCGGGTTCGCCGTGCCGCACAATTACTGATTCAAGGCGGCGTTGTTGCCTATCCGACCGAAGCGGTTTGGGGTTTAGGTTGTGATCCGGGAGATCCCCGTGCGGTGGCAAAAATTCTTGCCCTCAAAAATAGAGATGTCGATAAAGGCCTCATTCTGGTCGCCTCTGATATCGCAATGTTTGAACCCTATCTGACCCTGACAACACTCAAGCAACGAGAGCTAATGGCCAGAACCTGGCCAGGCCCCGTGACTTGGCTAGTGCCCAATAATGGCTTTGCTCCGCCCTGGATTACAGGCGGGCAAAAGAGTCTCGCAATACGCGTGACCGGGCATCCCGTCGCCGCTGCGCTAAGTCATTTGGTGGGCGGGCCAATTGTTTCGACCTCCGCTAATCCTCAGGGCTTGCCAGCGGCGCTAACCTTGACCAAAATCAAAGCATATTTCGGCAACAACCTTGATGCTATTGCCTCCGGGCTCACAGGTCAAAGCAACAAGCCCAGTGAAATCCGTGACCTCTTGTCTGGCCAAATAGTACGACCAGGCTAAGCTACAAAACCAAATACTAGAGGTGAGACATTGATCGATAAAGAAGCGGTTAAAACCTACCTGCTAAACCTCCAGGACTCGATCTGTACCGAGTTGCAACGCTTTGAAACTAAAACCTCGTTTCACGAAGATCAGTGGTTGCGCGAACAGGGTGGTGGAGGGCAATCGAGAGTGATCGAAAATGGAGAAGTCTTCGAGAAGGGCGGGGTTAATTTTTCCCACGTCTTTGGTACCGAACTACCCGCATCAGCCACCGCTGCAAGGCCGGAGCTGGCCGGGCGTGGCTTCGAAGCTATGGGTGTTTCTCTGGTTATCCACCCTCAAAACCCCTACGTACCCACATCCCACGCCAATGTCCGCATGTTTATCGCCGAGAAGGAAGGTGAGGAGCCGGTATGGTGGTTTGGCGGCGGTTACGATCTGACACCTTACTACGGCAATGTCGATGACTGTCGCGACTGGCATCAAGAAGCAAAAAGTGCCTGCGATCCCTTCGGCGCGGATATCTACCCCCGCTTCAAAAACTGGTGTGACGAATACTTTTTCCTGCGCCACCGCAACGAAGCACGGGGTGTCGGCGGTCTGTTTTTTGACGACTATAATGAGCAGAGCTTTGACCATAGTTTCGGCCTGATGCGCGCCATAGGGGACAGTTATATTAAGGCTTATTCGCCCATCGTGGAGCGCCGCAAAGATACCCCTTTCGGCGGCACTGAGCGACAATTTCAGCTTTATCGACGGGGCCGTTATGTAGAATTTAATTTAGTCCAGGATAGAGGTACGATCTTTGGACTGCAGACCGGTGGCCGTACCGAATCTATCCTCATGTCATTACCGCCACTGGTACGCTGGCAATATGACTGGCAACCTGATGCTAATAGCCCAGAAGCCGAATTATACGAGACCTTCCTGCCTGTCCGAGACTGGCTGGCACCTGGTTAAAATGGCGGTTAAACCACTGATGACGGAATAAAAACTTCAACTATGTCTGATAAATATGCCGTACTCGGGAATCCCGTAGCCCACAGTCGTTCCCCGGAAATTCATGCCGCTTTTGCTGCGCAAACCGGCGAAGATATTGAATATGGTCGAATTTTGGTTCCGGAAGAAAAATTCAGGGAGACCGCGCTCGAGTTCATTAAAAATGGTGGGCAGGGTTTTAATGTCACCGTGCCCTGTAAAAAAGATGCCTTTCAATTTGCGGACCACTTAACACCTCGTGCGCAACGAGCCGGTGCGGTGAATACTCTCATCGTCCAACAGGGCAAAAAAGTCCTTGGCGACAATACTGACGGCATAGGTCTGGTGACTGATCTAACCGACAATCTCAGTTGGTTAGTGCACAACAAACGTATCCTGATGTTGGGTGCCGGTGGTGCCGTGCGCGGTGTACTGGAACCCCTGCTGGCCCTTAAACCCCAGGCCGTGGTGCTGGGCAATCGCACTCCCGCCACAGCGCGAATTCTCGCCACCGAGTTTGCCGAGCTGGGTGAAGTCACCGGTGGCAGCTACGATAGCCTCCATCGAAAATCAGCTTTTGATCTTATTATCAACGGCACCAGCGCCAGCCTGGATGGCGAATTACCGCCGCTATCGGCCGAATTGATTGGCGAGAATTGCTGCTGTTACGACATGATGTACGGTGCCAAACCCACTGTATTTATGGAATGGGCGAGCGCAAATGGTGTCGAGCAGGTCTCCGACGGTCTCGGTATGTTGGTCGAGCAGGCCGCTGAATCATTTGCTTTGTGGCGTAAAAAGACTCCGGATACCGCACCCGTCATCGCCCAAATCAGGGGCGATCTACAAAGTGACTAAGCGTTCTTTATAAGCCAAAGCCTGTTGCACATTTACGATCGTCATCTTTTTCTGCACTGAAACTATTTGTGTGCCTGCTGCTGCGGGATTAGCATGTCCAGTATTCGTCTATTCTTACAGTCCCTTAAAAGCTAGCTATTAAAGAGATTCCCAATGAAAACCCAACAAGTATTCCGGGCCTACCCCGACAATATCAATGAGGCCAATGACGCCGTAAAAACTAATTATTGCGCGCGCTGCGGCACCCGCTGTGAGCACGACCAAAGCGAAGGTGGTATACGCTCCACCTGTACCGCCTGTAACTTTGTGCACTATAAAAACCCTCAGCCCGCAATTGCTGTGCTAATTGAGCGGGATAATCATTTCGTACTGGGCAAGCGGATTTCCAAAAGTCTGGGTCACGGGCAATGGTGTATGCCCTGTGGCTACGTCGAATATCACGAGGATTATCTCAGTGCCGCTGTGCGAGAGGTGAAAGAAGAAACCACGGTGGATGTGCGGATCAAGTCCATAATCAGCGTCGTCACCAACTACCTGAAACCGAATATTCACTCTCTTGTAACGGTGCTGAGTGCGGAAATAGTGTCTGGCGAAATACAGGCGGCGGATGGCATGGAGGAGGTCCGCTGGTTTCCCTACACCGGAGACTTCCCAGAAATGGCCTTTGAAGCCGACACTCATATTATCAGCCGCTATTTTGAGACTGATTTGGTTGGCGCACCGGTCGATCTTAACTACGCTAAATCTTAACTGGGCTAAATCTTGACCATGCCAAACCTTGACCGCGCTAAATAAACGCCACTTTAAAAATGCGCTAAATAAATATAATCCATAAAGGAGTCAGCAGCATGAGAAAGAATATTCTCGACGGCTATAGCGTTCTCGATCTTTCCCAGCATCTTGCGGGGCCAACCACAACCCGGCTTATGGCCGAGATGGGCGCCCATGTCATCAAGGTCGAGCTAGCACCAGACGGCGACCCGACACGCAGAATAGGTTATTTTGAAGATGGTCGAAGCGCCTATTTCGTCCAGCAGAATCGCGGTAAAGAAAGCCTCTGTATCGACGTCAAAACTGAAAAGGGCCTGAGAGTATTAAAAGACCTCGTGAAAAAGGTCGACGTGGTACTGGAGAATTTCGCACCCGGTGTCGTGAAGAACATTGGTATCGACTGGCCGGTGGTTCATCTGCTCAACCCGCAGGTCATTATGTGCTCCATCTCCGCGCTGGGTCAGACCGGCCCGCTGGCCCACCTGCCTGGCATCGACTACATTGCCCAGGCCTATGCCGGGGTTACCGATCTGATCGGTGAACCGGACGGGCCACCGAGTTTACCCATGCTCGCCATGGGCGACGTCATGACCGGCGTGCATGCACTCGCAGCGATTAATGGTGCTCTGCTGGATCGCGCAAAAACCAACGAGGGTCAGTATCTGGATATAAGCCTGGTCGATAGCTATTACCACTGCCACGAACTCAGCGTGCAAATGAACAGCTGCACGAAGGGTAAGGTCCAGGCCAGACGCTGTGGCGCTCATCACTCCGCTGTGGCCCCCATGGGCGTATTCAAAGGTAACGAGGGTTATATTGTCCTTGCGCCTCTGCGCCACTGGCGAGCGTTTTGCAAAATTATCAGTAGGGAAGACCTGATTACCAATGATAAATTTGTCACCGCTACGGCGCGGGTCAAAAACCGCTTCGAGCTAGCGGAGATTATCGAACAGTGGCTTCAATCCTGCGATAGCGACGCCGATGCCATTGCCCAGCTGGAAGCCCAGCGCATCACCGTGGCGCCGGTATTGACTGTGCCACAAACCATGGAACATCCACACTTTGTTGAACGTGGTACGGTGCGCACCATTCACGATCGCATCCTCGGTGACTTTCAGATTCCAGGCATGCCCCTGCGCTTTTCGAAATACCCGGACCCACTCCCACTTGAAGCACCGTTCTTGGGGGAGCATAACTCGGAGGTACTACGGGGTTTTCTGGGCTATTCTGCTGATCAAACTGCTGCGATAGAGCAAGCGGGTATTTTGGTGAGTAAAGATCGGTAAAATGCAGGAAGAGACTGGGTGTCGATCTCAACGCTGTTGATTGATAGTGATCGGGAAGAAGCCTGCTGAGATCCCTATGGTGCGGATTTCCGGAAATAATCTTTCAGGCTGACACAACTTTGCAACTTCCGATGCCAATAGGCGCGTAATTTATATCCTGTTAGCTGCTTCCCTAGTTTTTCTACAAAGGCGGAATAGCGCGCATGCTGCTGTTTGGGCTGCAATAGCTCGATGTTTGATATCATCCCGGTGATTTGAGAATGAAGGCCCCCGCCGATAGCCTTTGCCGTAGCGGCCCGGTTGGTGGCCTTTCCTTACATGCGTTTCTTGTTCCGAAAGCTGAAAGCTCTGCTTTGCATGTTCACGCAAGCCAATCAGTTTAGAGGCGGTTGAGACCGCTTTTTGAAGTTTCACCTTGGGAGCTATCCTCTTCACCCTCTTTTTCATCACTGACAGCTATTTCTTGGGCCTGGGGGATACGATCAATGCCTTGATCCTCGAGCGTGCGGCGATCGATCTGAATATCTTCAAAACCCGCTTGCTTGAGAGCATCATTTGCCAAGGTTTCCCAAACGCCGTGAATAAGCCTGGTTTCTTGGGGACCTTGCGCACGATCATCAACAACGCGGGTCTTTGCGCCAAGCCCATCTTTGGTTACTTCACGGGTTGTGACCATCACGGGCGGAGGTGCTGCGGATCGCAACATTTACGGTTTGTGCGGTCGGTAGGGGGACAATAAATATACCGCCATGGCAGCCACATAAATCACCAAAGAAATATACATCAATTTTCGCCACCCACCATTGGCCTCGCGAACAACCTCAAACTGACGGACATAAATTGTTTCGCAGGCGCCGTTGCCAGTATCGGTGCGCACGGCGCTGGTGCCGCGCTTACCACCGCCCTTATTTAAATCCGCAGTAGTTGAGTAGGCCGACAACCAGCCTTGTACGCGAATCTGATCGCCAATTTTAATATCACCTACCTTACCCCGAATAAGTGGATCATCCGAGATCAGGTGATTATTCGACAGTTGATCCATATTAAAACTCGCCCAGGCGGCATCGTCCTTGGTCTTTACATTACAGGTGAATTGACCGCTCCAAAAATCCAGCTTGTTCAATAAAGGCATAAACGCTGAGTCCTGCCAGACCACGCAAACATCCACCATATTCAGATGATCGTTCCAGGATTTGTGGAGCATGCTGTCACCATCGTGATGGCGATAGGACACCACTAAACCATACAAATCGTAGTCGTATTCCGGCTCGATCCGGTAGGTGACACCATTAAAAGAAGCATCGAAAGGCTTGATCTCAACCTTTTTCTGCAGAGGTTCGTGCTCGAGGCCGGGGTCAAAGGGGATGTTTTGGGAGAAGTCGTTACGATTCCAGAATGCTATTACGAGCAAAATAAAACTACCCCAAAGGATGAAGCGAAGGACGATGTATTATCTCCTGTATGCCGATTGCAAATAGATCGGATTTGGCTCTTAGCTCAAAATACTTTACTCAAAATACCAATATCGCTAATCCGAGCATCACAGCAAACAGTGCGATTATAGAGGCAAGCGCCGCGAGGCCGCGCTGATGTCGAGGGAGTCGTGTAAATAAAGCCGCCGTTCGAGACAGCAAACTTACCGGAGGCGCTCCCCATACTAATTCCTTATAAGCCTGATCCCCAGCTTTCTTCAAGGTATCGTGAATGTATCCAGCACCTTTCAGAAAGGGCATTAACATCTGTTGGCTAACGGCTGCGGGCTGTTTGATACCGTTGTCCGCAACCCCACTACCGAGGGTAACTTGGCGGCGAACACTGTCGAGCCACCCGCTATCTCCCATCCACAAAGCCTGGGTAAGAATTTCTCCGTCACTGCTTATCAGGTGGGCGGAATTCGGCAAGACATCAAGCAGATGATGGAGTGGGCCATTCAACTCATCAATAATGCAGGGAAAATCAATATCATAATCATTCTGGAATTGATGGGCATTTTTGATTTTTTGTTCAAGATTTTGTGGTTGCGGGAAGTTTTCGCCAGGATGCGCCTCCCGCACATAAACCAGCACCACATTTATTTTATCCGCGAGTTCGGCCTGAAGTTGGTTCAGATCATCGATACTACTGACCGTCATCGGACAGGTGATTGAACCTGTCACGAGAAGTAAGGGCTTACCATCGGCCAGTTGATACAAGTTTTTCGAAGCACCGTTTGACATGGTCACCAGCCGATCGGGGAACGGCTGGCCAGGCCCCAGCGCGTCGCGACTAAAGCGCATATCGCCAAGCATGACTTTTATTGAAAAATGTTCAAAGCGATAGCTTTCGTCGGCGGTGCCAATTGTTTTTTTAGTATCGTCGTTGAGATGAGGGTCAATGATAGTCATTTGATTTTCCATCGAGGATAGTAGTTTCTAAATTCAAGCAATAATCGCGGATCCCTCTAACAATAGTCGTAATTTATCCCTGCGTTCCGGTATTCCTGTATCTCTCGGTCGCAGGCACCTGTTCATCCCGGCACTTGTCCAGGACTCACTTCTCGGCCATAGCCAGCTTAAGGGATTGATGAAAATGCGCCAGGGCTGGCTCGTTTTGTCCGATCAGCACCTCGGTCATCGAACCGGACAGGAAGTTTCTCTCCATATCCGTCTGGATAGCGATATCTTCATCATCGACAGTGCGGATCGCCAGGTCGATATTGGCATCCCAGTACTTTTTAGATTTTTCTGTGGTTACCGGCTCAGGTACATAGCAGTCAAAATAAATCACACATTGATCGACCCGGTTTTTTACCGGGAAAACTCGCCAGGTTTCGACGTGATCCGCCTGCATAGTAAACATTGTATTTGGGAACAGCTGATAGGAAATCGCTGTGTGCTTAACAAAATCCCACTCCGCTTCGGGTTTGCCCCTCAGGGTTTCGATGCTTTTACGTACCGCTGCCATCCAGTGATGTAAACCGTGGCCCTCGAACAGACAGAGGTTACTATAAAAAATCGGCCCCACCGTGTCCCTGTGCAGGGTAGCAAAATGATAGGACTCAAGAAAAGTATCTATCGGCATCTTCCAGTTGATATCGCGATGCAGAACCCGACTTTCATAATGCACATAATTTTGTAACTGATAGTCCTGCATTTCGTCCTGCAGACCCTCAAGGTGAGTATCGAGATCGATTTCGCCTCCGGGATCTGGCAACACCCAAATCATGCCATGACGCTCCACCAGTGGCAGAGGGATAAGCCCGTGCTCTTGAGGTTCAATACCAGGGAAATTACGCTGATCAGGGATGCTTTTTAAGGAGCCAGCACGATCATAACTCCAGGCGTGATAAGGGCAGGTGAAGCCAGCGGCTCGCCCACAACCCTGGGCAACCGGAGCACCACGATGGCTGCACATATTGATAAATGCCCTGGCGATATCATCATCACCACGAACCATTAGAAGGGGCTTTATGCTGTGCTCCAGGGTCACGTAATCGCCGGGCTCGGCAATGACACAGGACAAGCCCATAAACAGGGGTTGGTGTTTGAAGACCGTGTTCAGCTCTCTGTTCTGCCACTCCAGATCGGTGTAAGCGGCCACTGGCACACGCTTGACACCTGGTGTCGTTGTCGTCTGATCATTATCGATACATTCATAAGCTTTTTTAATACGGGCTATCTGTACTGCCTGTTCCAATGTTTATACCTCAAATCTCAATTAATTTAACTATCCAACGGGCTTGCATTCTAATAGCTTTACCCATCAGTTCACTTGATTCAAAACACAGTGAGTATCTTGTCTCTATCGCCAAAGGTTTTCCACCACCGAAGGTTGGAAGGTTGGAAGACGAGCTAAACCTGATAAAGAATGTAAACACCGATTACCACAAAGCCCACACCGGCAATATAGGACAGTACTTGTTCGCTGATATACGCTGACAATAAACTACCAGCCAATACCCCAATCGCTGACGTAAGCACCAGCGCTACGGATGCAGCACAGAATATAAGCACTTTACTGACATCTTTATCCGCTGCGAAAAGCATCGTTGCCAATTGGGTTTTGTCGCCCAGCTCAGCAATAAATATCACCGTAAATATGGTGAAAAAAACCTTTAATTCCATAGGCCAAGCTCAGATAACAAGAATAAAGTCGTCATCACTATAAATCATCAATCCCCAACTATAAAAAAACAGGGTCGCAACCCTGTTTTTTTATAGTTGGCAAGCTGACAAGAGATACCAGCAATTAGGCAACCTTCATACCCAGCTCTTTCATTGCCCCGCGATCACAGACTGGCTCACGCTTGGTCCCGGGAGCCAGTTTCACGGAGCCAGGTTCGCGCTCGAATGAATCAACCAGTCCAATCTCCCTGGCGTACTCTCTAATGACAGGCAGCACTTCCTTGCCCAACAATTCGATGGAGCGGTTGCGTTGCTCGTCGCTGGCCACGCCTTGAACGCCAAACATAGTGAATGATCCAGGACGAATCACCCGCAGAATCGCTTTAATTTTCGGGATGACCTGCTCCGGTGTGCCAGCAACGATTTGCAGATTCTCCTGAGCGCGCTCATAGGATGACCGGAGCTTCTCCTTGACTACTTCAAAGTCCTGCTCTTCCTGCCACTTGCCACTACGGGCGGCTTCCAGTTTCTCTTTGCCGATGCCTAACCAGGAGCTACCGGGCGCGGCTTTTGCCATCATGCGTATCGCGCCTTTTGAATTGTAGCCGGGGGGCAGGGTGTGCTCTGGTCGACTAAAGCCGTTTTGCCCGCCACCGAAGGTATAGCCGCGGCCGATTTCCTGGGCCTCCGCCGCATTGTCAGAGACGTGTACTGGCAACAGATAACCGAAGTTTTCCGGCCCAGCCTGGTAACCCAGCTCGGCGGCTTTATCGGCGTACATATCCCACAGATCACAGGTCGCACCCAAAGCCGAGCCAAGGCCAAGATAGGGGTAACGTTTTTCGGCACACCAAAGCACGGTTTCAGGGGATAAGACACCAGGAATCCACTGCTGGGGGTAGGGCTTCTGATACGGCAGCACCCAGGGGTTTACGTGGCGATAATGGAAGTGCTTGCCTTCGTAACGCCAGGGGCCTTCTTTGGTCCAGGCCTGCAGAATAAAGTCATGGGCTTCATTGAACATTTCCCGGTTATAGGCTGGGTTGGCGTTATTAAAAAATTGCTCGCTGCCGGCACCCCGCACCCAACCGGAGATCAGCCGACCTTCGGAAATACTATCGATAGTCGCCAGCTCTTCAGCCACTCTTAAAGGGTGCTTGACCACTGGCAAGGGATTACCAATGAGGATGATTTTTGCTTTGCTGGTGACCCGTGCCAGCACTGCCGCTTCAATATTAATCACGGCACCCATGCAGTAAGGGTTGCCATGGTGCTCGTTCAGCGCCAGGCCGTCAAAGCCTACGTCTTCGGCAAGACAATATTCATCAATAAACTGGTTGTAATCGTGGGCACCCTTTTTTTCGTCGTAATGACTATTTGGGACACCAAAAAAAGCCTTATTTTTAAGCACCACATCTTCATCGAGATGGCGATAGGGTCGCTCGGTAAAATATCCTAGTTTCATGGGGTAGTCCTCTTCTTCAAGTTTTGTAATAAGTCAGTTGATGTGTAAATAAAAACAGCCGGTAACAATGTCGTCTATTCACCTAACGACATGAAATACAGACAGCAAGGAAAATTTTGTATTTTTTATGTTGACCCTGAGGGTACAACAATAAGTCTCAGTGAGTAAACGTATGTCGCCAGCTGGCCTGACAAAGTCACCCCTGGCTGATCCAGCTCATTTCGAGCTAGTCACGGGGGCTCGCTTTGATCACCACAGCCCGGTATCGGCTGATAGCCTCGATGCTTGATAGCGGCCCAATATTAGTTTTGAGCACTCGCTCAGACCTGCCTCGAACCGGACCTTTGACTTCCAGATAAGTCGGCGATCCATTCAGAAAATTGCTGATTTGTTCGCTGACCTGTACCACGACGCCATCCAAATCCGTTTGATGAGCATTCTGGAGATGGATGCGTAGATAACCATCTGATCCAAGACTAAGACGGGTGGCCAAAGCTTTGTTTGGTGAGCTTGCCAGCTCAATTTTAGCCAGCCTCGCTTTTGCCTGTTTGCCAATCTGGCCTGGTGTTGCTGCTGCCTCTCGATAATAAGCAATGGCATTTTGCTGCTGGTTCTGTGCTGCGGCGATATCACCAAGATATAAACTTGAATTGGGGGTAGGTAATAACTGACGGCTTTTTTCCAGATCACGCTGGGCAGCAGTTAATTTATTCTGTTTAAAGTTCTGCACACCCCTGGCCAGGTAATGACTAAAGTAGTCGGGATTGTTTTTGATCGCGGTGGAAAAAGCCTGCGTTGCCTTATTAGGCATATTAAGCATTTGCCAGGCGTGGCCTCGCAGCTCCCAGAATTGGCCTTCACGAGGTTGAATGCGAATACTCTTATCGAGAAACCCCAAAGCCTTTTTCGGGGCTTTTTCCTGCAAGGCTTTCATGGCCTTGCCCTGGTTATCATAGGCCTTTTGATCAGCTTTGATTCGGGCCATTTTTTGGGTAAAACCTTGGCGATTTTTGAGTCCTCCGGGCGGATAAGCCTGGGCTTTTTCCTGATTGGCAGCCACTCGTTCCTGTGACGGCGGATGACTGGCAAACAAGGCCCCCATCGAACTCTGCTGGCGGCCTTTTGATAATTCGACAAATTTATTTTGCAGCATGACAGCCCCATAGGGGTCGTAACCGGCGCGAACCATATAGTCCATACCGTAGGCATCTGACTCCAGCTCAGCTGAGCGACCATAGTTCGCCATCCAGGCTGAGGTGCCCAACTGCGCCGCCATGCCGCCCAGGGCATTATTATTGGTGGCCGTACCCAGTGCCTGCAAACCGATACCGGCTAACATGCCCCGGGTCATTTGCGAGGCTCCGTGGCGTGCTGCGGCGTGGACAATCTCGTGAGCCAAAACCGCCGCCAATTGGGATTCATCCTGCAAATGCACTAAAAGACCTCGATTGATAGCGATTTTGCCACCCGGCAGCGCCCAGGCATTGGGCACCGAGTTATTGAGCACCACGAATTCATAGGGCAATTTGGGGCGATCACTAACCCGAGCAAGTTTCTGACCAACTTCATTAATATAGCCCTGCACGTTGGGATCAATGTAGTAACGTCCCCCTTGTGATTGCTGGCCGGCAAGGTATTGTTTGGCACCGATGGCGACCTCCTGCTGCGCAGAAACCAGCGAAAATTGTTGCTTGCCGGTGACTGGGTTGACTGTACAGCCGGTCATCAGACAAATTAATAGGCCGATGAGCAACAATCTGGATAAGACATTCACAATACGCTTCCTGTTTCGTTGGGTCGTGACAGGTATAATAACTCGCAAATCAGGCGAGATTAAATTGAGGCACTACAGATAATGTTAATGGTCATTTCCCCTGCGAAAAAATTGGATCTTGAAGTCGACAAATCAAAGGCTAATTCGGTCACCGCACTTTTTAGCGATGCTGATTTCCTTGACGAGGCGG
>JAHRWI010000025.1 GCA_019090225.1 Porticoccaceae bacterium | reverse complement strand
GAGTTCGATCTTTCTGCCGATGTCGGTGCTGAAACCCATCGTCTGCCCGATGGCAATTGGGATGATCTGTTCCGCACGGCTCGCAGTTTGTGTATTGCTGCGGCTGCCTCTGCCGGTATTGAAGCCTGCAACACAGTGTTTACCGACTTCAAAGACGATGACGGTTTGCGTGGTGCCTGTCAGGGTGCGCGCCGAGCGGGCTTTACTTCCATGATGGCTATTCATCCCAATCAGGTGGATATCATCAATGAGGAGTTTTCGATTACCGAGGAGCAACTGGTGTGGTCGCAACGGGTGGTCGAGGCATTTGATGCCAGTCCCGATGTGGGCGTGGTGGGTCTCGATGGGATTATGCTAGATAAGCCTCATTACACTCAGGCTAAACGCATGATCGAACGGGCGGGTGCCTACAAGTAAAGCTGTTTGTATTTGCTAGTAGTTAAATTTGCGGGGCGACCTGCAAATTTAACTAGACTACTCCCCGCTATTTTAATTTATGTTTTCTTGTCTACAGTTTCTTTCGTAAAACCGTTTTAAGCACTTTACCGTAGTTATTTTTGGGCAAGTGCTCGACAAAGTAATAATATTTTGGCCGCTTAAATCGCGCCATATTATCCAGGCACCAAAGATCACACTCCTCGCTGGATAGCTGTTTGTCCTTTTCGGCAACAATAAAAGCTACCACTTCTTCACCCCATTCAGGATCGGCTTTGCCAATCACCGACACCTCAGTAATGCACGGATGTTGGAGTAGTACCTCTTCAACTTCCCGGGGATAAATATTGGTGCCACCGCTAATAATCAGGTCTTTGGAGCGATCTTTCAGGGTCAGGTAGCCATGCTTATCTATCACACCCATATCGCCGGTATAAAGCCAGCCATCGACAATACTTTCGGCGCTGGCTTTGGGATTAGCCCAGTAGCCGAGCATAACGGTATCTCCTTTGACGAGGATTTCACCGATCTCGCCATCGGGCACAGCTTGACCTTGATCGTCTGCGATACGAATTTCCACCGGCATCTGGGCGCAGCCTACGGAGGCGAGGCGCTGGTCTAAACCGCCATCGGTGATATCCGCTTTATCCCGGGCAAGGTGATCGGCTTGGCTCAGGCAGGTGATGGTCATAGGCGTTTCACCCTGACCATAAATCTGAATGAATTTGTTACCGAAGCGGGCCATGGCAGCTTTTATGTCGGCGACATACATTGGCCCGCCGCCATAGATAATGGCTTTGAGATTATCAGTGTCTTCATCAACAGCAGCTGATAATTCGGCCATACGTTTGATCATGGTGGGTGCGGCAAACATGCTCACACGCGGATAGTGTTTTATTAACCGGAGGATTTCCTCAGGTTCAAAACTGCCGCTTTGACAAACCACTTGCGCAGCGCCACGGGCGATATTTGGGAAGGTGTACAAGCCAGAGCCGTGGGACATCGGTGCGGCATGGAGCAGGGTGTCGCCAGCTTCCAATATATCGACGCTGGAGAAATAGCTCAGTGTCATGGTCATTAAATTACGGTGACTGAGCATGGCGCCTTTGGGCTGGCCGGTGGTGCCACTGGTATAAAACAGCCAGGCCAGGCTGTCGGGGTTGCAGGCCTGGACATCTAGCGGCTCGTGGTCATATAAACCTGTGTAGTTCTGGCTATGGACTGAAATGATTTTACTGGCCTGGTTTTGCGCCGAATGAGACGAGGCGAGGTTTGCAAGCAGTTCGTCACGCTGGGACAGAAAGTCATCGCTAATAAACAGGCTCGAGGCACCACTGTTTTTCAGAATATAAGCAAATTCCTTGCTATGTAATTTAGCGTTAATCGGCACTGCTGAGAGGCCAGCATGGAGAATGGCAAACAAGACTTCGACGTATTGGGGGCAGTTTTTCATAATCAGCCCGACTCTGTCTCCTGTCTGGAGATTGAGATCCTTACGCAAATAGCTTGCGATGCCAGCGACTCGTCGCGCAAGGTTTTGGTAGTCGCAGTGGCTGGTCAAGCCCTTAGCCAACGCCATTTGTGTGGGTAGTCGATGAGCGGTTTTAGTGAGCAGGGAGGCAATATTCACGGGCAGATTTTCATAGGTGAGGGATACAGGTTAGGCGCACAGGTTGCAGGTGTTGGTTATTGGCAAGGCCAAGCAGTTATTCGCTAAACATTATTCAATTGATGCGTTTACAGACCACTAGAGTTTTCTAGATTAGAGCTTTCTGGATTTGCTTTCCAGCTCGTTGAGGTCTTTTAACCGCTGTCGAATAATGGCTGATCGTTTGAAATCTCTAGCCACCAATTTTTGCGCATAACCGAGCTGCTGACGGGCTTTGTCGTAGATGCCGGTGAGAATAAAGTATTCGGCGCGGGCAACGTGGACGCCAGGGATATCACCTGCCAAGCCGCTGGTTTCCGCCAATTGATACCAGATATCTGGATCAGTGGGTCGTTGCCTGGAGAGTTTTTCAAGGATAAGTTCAGACTCGCCGTAGCGGTTTTCGGCAAGCAGGGTTTCGGACAATTCCACTTGTAGTGGGTAATTATTGCTGTAGTTGGGCAGCAAGCTAGCGATGCGCTGGTGAGCTGCCGAGTAATTGTCATCGGCACGATCAATGGCAATGGCGGTAAGCTGGTAGGTCAGGCGCTCAGGATCTTCAGTGAGCAGTGCTTGCAGGGCGGTTCGAGCTTCCTCCTGCCTGCCCAAAGCGGATAGTGCCAGGCTCAGGCCATATCTCGCTCCGGCCGATGATTTGGAATGACCGTCGAGCTCGCTCTGGAAGCGTTTGAGAGAATGCTGCGGGTTGTTATCAATGGCCATAAGGGCTCGCGCCCGCATTAAATGATATTCGACGTTGTCCTTATAAAATTTCTTGGGGTATTTGCCCAGCCGCCCGCGGGCGTCGGAAATACGTTTTTCTGTGAGCGGGTGAGTGAGCAGGAATTCCGGTGGATGGTGGCCAGTGTAGCGGGTCGCTGCGAGCATTCTGTCGAACATGGCAGCGACGGCGGCGGGATCCATGCCGCCCCGATACAGCGTGGCAATACCGATGCGATCTGCCTCTTGTTCATTTTGCCGGGAGAACCTGAGGTTTTTGTCCATGGCTGCGGCTTGAGAGGCGGTCATAGCCGCCATGCCAGCGTCACCACCGACAGTAGCGGCCAGTATCAACCCCGCCAATAAGCCAGCCATGCTGGTCAGGGAATTAGCGCGCCGGTTAGCGACGCCTCGGGCAAAGTGCCGTTGACTTAGGTGACCGAGCTCGTGGGCTAGCACTGAGGCCAGTTGATCTTCGCTTTGAGCAAACTGGAACAGACCGGTGTGCGTGCCGACCACGCCGCCGGGCACCGCGAAAGCGTTCATGGTGGGATTGTTGATGACAATTAATTCAAGGCGTCTATCGTTCAGCTCGCTATAAGTGGCTAATTTGAAGGTCAACTGTTCCAGATAGGTCTTTAATAGCGGGTCATCAAGGGTAGGCACTCGGCTGCGGAACATCTGCAGCCAGGCACGACCCAACTCATATTCCTGTTGGTGAGAAACAACGCCGGAGGTGCTGTCACCGAGCAGGGGTAGCTTAATGTCGTTAGCACTCACCGCTGAGGTGCTCAGCAGCAGGGCGACTATAAGCAGGTAGGTTTTTGTTTTGGCTACAATTTTTGTTAGAAGGCTTAGCACGAGTGGATGGTTATCCTGTCTATGATGATTGCCCTGGCTGTCTCACGAGTCTCACAGGTCATGATACTAACTTATTGAGATCTTTGAATGGACGAAGTATAAGACAATATTTTACTCGACTTGTTCGGCTCAGGGCCGCGATGTGAGGGCAATGTCGGTGAATAATTGCAAAGCTGTAGCGATTCTCCCTTCATGCTTGATGGCGGTTTACAGAAGTGTGATCACTGTTTACTTGGAAGGGCTCTAAAATCAAATAAGCACAAAGGAAAAAAATTAGTTGTATCATCCGAATTCCGGAATGTTGCCCTTTTCAGGAGTGTTGGGTTTATGGGGCTTTGTTGAATAGACCTGTGCTGACTTATTGTTTCCGGACTTAGTGTTTTCGGGGTGAAACGGGTGGTTTGTTGTCGAGGTTTAAGTAATTATGCGTAAAGTTGTCGAGCGCTGGATTTACCGCTATTTTGCCGATGATGAGGCGGTGGCCCTGTCGTTGATGATGCTGGTCACGTTGGTGATTATTATTACCATGGGTAACCTGCTGGCCCCGGTTCTGGCCGCGTTGGTGTTTGCCTTTTTACTACAGGGTGCAGTGAATTTATTGAAGCGCTGGCACTTACCCCACTTGCTTGCGGTGGCCATCGTGTTTGCCAGTTTTGTTGGGCTACTTTTTACGATGATGGTGTTTCTGTTCCCGATTGTCATAGAGCAATTCAGTCATCTTGTTCAGGAAATGCCGGGCATGGTCAAACGCTGGCAAGAAATTCTTTTACTCCTGCCGGAGAAATACCCCCAGTTGATTTCGGAAGTTCGACTGGCTGAGCTGACCGCCTACATACAAACCGAATCGGCCCAGTTTGCTGAAGCAGCATTGAGTTTTTCAGTGAGTAAAGTGCCCAATATTATCGTCGTGATGGTGTATTTGGTGGTCGTTCCCCTGTTGGTTTTTTTCATGCTCAAGGATCGCGATCACCTGACGGAATCTCTGACCTCGCTATTGCCCGAAAGGCGTCCAGTGATGGATCAGGTCTGGCTAGAAATGAATATGCAGATCGCCAACTATGTTCGAGGCAAGGCGGCTGAAGTGGTGATTGTTGGTTCTGCTACCTTTATCTGGTTTGCAATGCTGGATGTGAATTATGCGGCACTGTTGGCGCTCCTGGTGGGCCTGTCGGTTGTTATTCCCTACATTGGTGCGGTCGTTGTCACCATTCCTGTTCTGCTGGTCGGTTTGTTTCAGTGGGGTTGGGGTGGCGAGTTCTTCTGGTTGTTTGTCGCTTACTCTGTAATCCAGTTTATTGACGGTAACGTCCTGGTGCCCCTGTTGTTCTCCGAGGCGGTCAACCTGCACCCCATTGCGATTATTCTCGCGGTGTTGGTGTTCGGTGGGGTGTGGGGTTTCTGGGGAGTGTTTTTTGCGATTCCTCTGGCGACTTTAATTAAAGCGCTTTATAACGCCTGGCCGAGGAATGTTCCGGTAGCATTATTGTCAGAAGCTGAAGAGCTAGCGTCGGAGTAGCCGGGTAAGGCTTTACTCAATCAGATTCACCCCTCACACAGTTCCGAGACATTAATTTATGACACATCTCTGGGTATTTTGTCGCGCGATGACCGCGACAGTAGTATTTATCTTTTTTTCAGCCCTCAGTTACGGGAGTGGTGTCACTGAGCAAGGTGCGGAAAGCTGGTGGCGTGGTGGCAGTGCTGAAGAGGGTGGTGATCACGGTGTTAAACGCAGTCCCTCGGATGACCGTGCTTATCGTTATTTAAGGCTGGATAACGGTCTGCAAGTCTTACTTATTTCCGATCCCAATACCGATAAATCAGCGGCATCAATGAACGTCAACGTTGGTAGTTTTCAGAATCCGGAAGGTCGCGAGGGGCTGGCGCATTTTCTCGAACACATGTTGTTCCTGGGTACCGATAAATATCCTGAGGCCGGGGCCTACCAGAAGTTTATCGGCGAACACGGCGGTCAACACAATGCCTATACCAGCATGGAGGATACCAATTATTTTTTTGACGTTGAGGCTAAGCATTTCCTCGCGGCCCTGAATCGTTTTTCGAGATTCTTTATCGCGCCAAGCTTTGATAAGGCTTATGTGGATCGAGAGCGCAATGCGGTTGAGTCGGAATTTCGACTGAAACTAAAGGATGATAGTCGGCGAGGGTGGGAAGTATTTAGCGAGCAGGTTGACCCGGAGCATCCTTTGTCGACCTTTTCGGTGGGTAATCTTGAGACTCTGGCGGATCGAGAAAATGATCCTGTACGTCCAGATCTGTTAGCGTTCTACAAGCAATATTATGCGGCGGAGCGAATGACTCTGGTGATGCTGAGTCGCGAACGTCTGGGTCAGCTAGAGGTGGTAGTGCGAGGTTTATTCTCAGCCGTACCTGCTGCGACAGAGCCTGGTGCTACAAAGTCTGCTGATACTGGGTCTGCGGCTGATTCATCTATGGAGAATGAAGACAAAAGTATCCGTCCAAGCTTTAAAAAGTCTTTGCCCTATCAATTGAATATCGTACCACTGAAAGATCAGCGCAAGCTCAGTATTACCTTTCCAATGGCAACGATTGAAGACCATTGGCGGATCAAGCCTGATATGTTTTGGGGTCACTTGTTGGGCGATGAGAGCGAAGGTAGTCTGATTGCTGAGCTCAAAAAGGCCGGTCTGGCTAATGGTCTAAGTGCCGGGCAGGCCTTTGATACCAGCCACGGCGCGAGTTTTATGGTGCAAATAGCCTTAACGCCGGAAGGGGTGGAGCAGCAGACCCTTGTTCTGGATCGGCTATTTGCCTGGTTAAACCTGGCGCGTAACGAGGGCATCAGGCCTTGGCGTTTTAAGGAGCTGGCATTGCTTCTGCAAACCCAGTTTCGCTTTGCAGAAAAAATTTCTCCCTCATCCTACGTGCAAGGCTTGAGTTCTGCGCTGCGACATTATCCGCCGGAGGAGGTCTTACGTGGCCCCTATTTACTCAGTGATTTTGATCAGCGGGTCATGGCTGAATTTGCCGATCACCTAAAACCTGAAAATGCACTGATAACGCTGCTTGCTCCAGAAGTAGAAGCGGCTGACCACATCTCGGCGCGTTATGCCGCACCTTACCGCATCGATTATGTCGGTGAATGGAGGCTTAAGCATTGGCAAAAGGCTGCGGATACGAGCCTGTCATTAGCACCGACAAATCCCTATCTGGCGAAAGCTTATCCCTTGAGTGGTAAAGGCGGTGAAAGCTCGGTACCTGTCGCCCTCAAAAACCAGCTCGACACAACAATCTGGCACTATGACGATCAACAATTTGGTACGCCTCGCGGGCTGTTTGATGCACGCATCGCCACACCTGTTTTAAACACCTGTCGCAATGCTGCACTGGCAGAGCTCTATCTGGCCATGGTGCGAGATGCTTTGGGTGAAGAAACGTATCAGGCCGGTTTAGCGGGTCTCAGTTATTCTCTGTATCGCTGGCATAACGGTGTGGGTGTGAATGTTAGCGGCTACACCGACCGACAAGCAGTATTGCTAAGCCGGGTTTTGCAGGCTCTAGCCGAATCGCAGTGGCAGGAGAGCGACTTCGCTCGATTACGAAGTACCTTGATTCGGAATTACCGCAATAGCCTCAAGCAGTGGCCGGTACGTCAGGTGTTTGCTCAGTTTGGGCCTCTGATGAAGGGGGCCTGTGATGATCAGACATTGGCTAATCACTTAGAGGCTGTGAGTTTAGAAGATATGCCGGCGTTTCATGGCAGATTATTTAAAACCGGCCATGCCCGGTTTTATGCCGGTGGTGCGCTGTCCGCTGAGCAAAGTCTTGCAATGGCGCGATCTACCATGAAGGCTCTGGCGCTAGGTGAGGCGGGTGACATCGTCCTACATGAAACCGTTCTAGCTTTGCCGGAGCAGGTGCAAAGACACAGTATTGAGGTCGACCACAACGACAAGGCTGTATTGCTCTATATTCAGGGGGACGAAGATACTTTGGGTGAGCGGGCCGCAATGGCGATGATAAATATTGCCATGGAGGCACCTTTCTATACGACGATGCGCACCGAAAAACAGCTGGGTTATGTGGTCGGCGCGAATCTCATGCATATCAATCGAGTGCCAGGTCTGGGTTTTTATATTCAGTCCCCGACCAGTTCGGCGGCGCAAATTGAGCAAGAGATTAACGCTTATCTCCTGGCCTTTGAGTCAAAACTTGTGGCAATGAGTAAAGCGGAATTGCAAGGGTTGAAAGCCGCTTTGTTGGCCAATATCCAGGAACGACCAAAAAATATTATGCAGCAGGCTGCGCGACATCAGGAATCTTTGATGCTTGGTGAAGATGATTTTAAGTTTCGTGACAAGCTGGCAGAAAAGATTAAGACGCTTGATCAGGAAAGCTTTGTGGCCACCTACCGGCGATTAGTCAGTGAGGATAGTCGACGTTTGTGGATTACCACCACGGCACCGGAATCAGATTTCGCACCTGTAAATGCTGAGCTCTTGGCAGATGAAGAGCGAGTATTCGCTTACCCCGAATAGATTTTTGCGAGGTTTGGCTAGCCTGTTGTCGATTAGATCGGGGCTTTTTTCAGATTACTTATCGGGGCTTTTCACAGACTGAGTGAGTTGTCATAAACATACGCTATCGTATTGATTAATATAAATAATGATTG
>JAHRWI010000024.1 GCA_019090225.1 Porticoccaceae bacterium | reverse complement strand
GCGCTCTGCTACCCAGTGAGACCTTTGAGGTATTACCTGGGGCTGCTACCAACCCGTCACAAGCGGAGGTAACAGCCTTACCCCCACTCAACAGCGATGTCTTAGCGCCTTCTATTATCGCACCACAAGAAAATGGGCTAATAGTAAAAGTATTAATTGCATCCAATATTTTACTGGCGCTGCTGGGTATCATCTTTGGGGTTATGTGGTGGCGGGGCCGAAACTCTCAGCACGCCGAAGCGAGCATAAATGAAACCACACCTACCACTTCTAACGCGACGCTCAAATCGGTTCATCTTGCCGCAGCGGACCATAATTACCCGGCTCTGCGAGAAGCCATTATTCAGTGGGCGCGTAATCATTGGCAGCAGACAAGTATTCACACCCTGGATCAGGTCGCTTTAAAGGCCCAGGATGCCGAGCTAAAACTGCTCTTCGAAGAGCTTGATATGCGTTTGTATGATAAACACCCGCTTACCGTAAAAACCGGCGTAAACAACGACCTAAACAGTGACGCACCCCCCCAGGAAAGCAGCGACGAAAAAATATTTGATACGAAGGCACTGATCAAACACCTGGAAGCCATCCATCAAATACCCACTGGCAGCAAAAAAACTAAACTGACAGAATTGCGCCCTCTTTACCCTGAATAGTAGGCGCTTAAATAAAGAGTAAGCCCTTAATTAATAGCCCAAGAATAAATAAACGCTACGGAACAGGACACTCACCATTATGCGTATTTGGCACGAAGAAATTTCCCTGGATACTATCAACGAAAGCTCAATAGACACTGCGGCCAGCCATGTCGGCATAGAGTTTATTGAGGCCGGTGACAACTATCTAATCGCCCGGATGCCGGTAGACAACCGCACTCGCCAAAAGTACGGCATCCTCAACGGCGGTGCTTCGTGCCTGCTAGCAGAATCACTGGGTAGTCACGCCTCGTCCCTGTGTCTCGATCCCGACAAGGAACATTGTGTGGGTCTGGATATCAACGCCAATCATCTCCGCTCGGTGTCAGAAGGCTACGTTTACGGCACCAGTAAACCCATTCACCTGGGCCGCTCGACCCATGTGTGGGAAATTATTATTCGGGATGATCGGGAGCGCATGGTCTGCATCTCCCGTCTTACAATGATGATTAAAGCTAATCCTAAGCCCTAATTCCTAAGATCTAAACCCTGGGCCCTAAGCCCAGAGGTTAAGGTGCGGGATTTGAAAAACGCGCATGAATTGCGTCGATGCCCTTCTCCACTTCTTCTGACAATTCCACGTTAATACTGGCAATATTGATTTTCAATTGCTCCATTTTCGTTGCACCAATTATATTACTGCTCACAAAAGGTCGGGAATTAACGAAGGCCAGGGCCATTGTGGCCGGATCCAGGTCATGTTCACGGGCGAGATTAACGTAGGCTTCCGATGCAGAGACAGCTTGTTTACTGGAATAACGCTGGAAGCGATTATAAACCGTGAGCCGTGAGCCCTCTGGTTTTTGCCCATTCATATATTTACCACTCAGCATCGCCATCGCCAGGGGTGAATAGGCTAGCAAGCCAACATTTTCGCGAATCGCCATTTCCGCCAAACCTACCTCAAAACTACGGTTAAGCAGGTTGTAGGGGTTTTGAATACTGACAATCCGTTCCAGGCTTTTTTCGCGCGACCCTCTCAGATATTCAGAAACTCCCCAGGGGGTTTCGTTACTAACGCCGATATGGCGCACTAGACCTTCCTTGACCAAATCAGATAAAGCGCCGAGGGTTTCCTCGATAGCTACCAGATCTTCCTGTTCACGATGCTTGTAGCCCAACTGACCAAAAAAGTTGGTGGTGCGTTCAGGCCAATGCACCTGATACAAATCAATATAGTCAGTTTGTAGGCGCTTCAATGAATCCCGTACCGCCTGATTAATGTGCTCACGACTTAAACGAGGCCCGCCGCGTAAATGTTTCCAGTCCCCGGTGGCATCGGAACGACCCGAGGCCTTGGTCGCTAAAATCACTTTGTCGCGCTGGCCTCGCCGGGCGAACCATTCACCCACACAAGTCTCCGTTGCGCCCTGGGTCTCTGCTTTCGGTGGCACCGGATACATTTCCGCAGTATCGAAAAAATTTACCCCTTCGGCGACGGCATAATCCATTTGCTCCAGCGCCTCGTCCAGGGTGTTTTGTTCACCCCAGGTCATGGTGCCTAAGCAAATTGCGCTGACGTCGAGATCGGTTTTACCGAGTTTGCGGTACTGCATAGTTGAGCCCCTTATTTGTGATCTTATTTTAGATGGTTTTCGATATTTTTAGATAGGCCAGTTTACTCAGTCCCAGGCCGGAGGGCTATACGTTGGCTGCCCTGCGAGAGTCTGTTGCTAACCATACCAATCAGCTACCATTAGCTCGCGCTTGAAAGAAGCTCGATACTTGGAGAAACAAAGCAAACCATCAAATAAACGATAAGGACAGCACTATGAAAGTTACTGTAAAGCAGCTTGTCAATAATGCCATGGCAGAGATCGAAACGATTAGTCTTGAAGACGCAAAAGCAGCGCTCGATGATGAAAATACTGTGATCATCGATATTCGTGACATCCGTGAACTCTACCGAGGAGGCAAGATACCGGGAGCCACCCATGCACCCCGGGGCATGCTGGAGTTTTGGGCAGACCCTGAGAGTGAATATCATCGGGATGTATTCTCGTCGGGGAAAAAACTCGCCCTGTATTGTGCAAAGAGCCATCGCTCGGCACTCGCCACCCAAGCCTTACAAAATATGGGGCTTGAATCCATCTGTCATATTGATGGCGGTTTTGAGGCCTGGACTAACGCCGATCTGCCCACAGAAGAAGTACCAAAAAAGTAGATCCTCTAAATTAAGTTCTCTAAAATAAATTTCGAAATAAGTAAAACATAAGGGATTATCGCAATGAACTGGGATGCCATTGGCGCAATCAGTGAGGCTGTTGGGGCACTGGGCGTGATTATTACCTTGATCTATCTAGCCACACAAATTCGTCAAAATAGCCGCACGATGGATCAGCATACCTCGGCCGTTGCCACCGCCGCAGAAATTGCCGCTGCAGATCAAAACGGCAGGCAGTATGCGATTTTGGCTCAGGATTCCGAATTGGCAGATATTATCTATCGTGGCAATACGGGAGAGCAATTAAACCCAGTAGAACATTGCGCTTCTCCAGCCACTGGATTGCAAGTTTTGTCTATTGCCAAAACGCCTTTTTTCACAATAAACGCGGTCATACAGGACAGGCGAGTTGGCGCATCTTTGACGTGGGTTTCTCACAATAAATGACCTTACCGGGTGTTCATGCAATGTGGCAGCTACAACGGGTTCACGAGTGTTTCGACCCTGATTTTGCAGCCTATTTAAATAAGAAACTTGGCTCCGAGCATTCTCAAACCCAATATAAGTCAGGTGATGCCAACTCGAAATTATCGGAGGAACTCTAACTACCTACCGTGTTTAATACAGATATTAATTTTAAAGTTCCGGTCGATTAATCTCACTAAAATAATAAGGAATAAAACATGGATTTTTATAGCTTAATGGAGGAATGCGCTATCACCCTGGTTGGTTTTTCGGCGATTTACTCTATTCTGCAAGGCTCTACAGGGCCGCGTGGCCATTTTCGAGCGATAAGCACCCTTATCGTCGCAGCCACCGGGTTTTTAGTCAGCATTTTTCCCTTACTGCTCGATCAACTAAAGCTTTCTCCAACAGCTTTGTGGATCACATGCTCAATGCTTGCCGCCCTTTTTACCATCTCAGTATTTGTGATCATTTTGCAGGTCCATCGCCAGCTCAGCGCTCGTGGGTTTCCGCCCCAGACCAATAAATTGCTCGCTATAGGCTTCCTATTAGTAGGCGGGGCAACCATCCTGTTCGCAGTCAATATTTACCCGTGGCCGGAACTTACCCGGCATTTGATTTACAGATTAGGCATCGTGTTTTTGATGCTTATGCCGATTTGGACAATGGCTTCCGGATTTGTTCTCGCTCTCCAGGAGTCTATGGCCGATGGCCGTCCAACAGAAGGCCTAGAACCCTGAGCACGGACAAAATGTCCGATAGACTCGGCACCACTGGCAGACAGCTAAGTCAAACCGGCTAATACTCAAGCGCTATAATAATCAGGTCTATATAAATATTTTGGACTATCGAGCCTTCTAAACTTGTCTATATTTAAGCTATAGCAGTTGCTCCTGCGACAAACTGCTCGGAACAGTATGTTTAATTTATCTGAAAGGGGTTTGCCATGAAGCGCCATTATTTTATAAGTACTGATCTAGATGATCTCGACCAAATAGAAGCAGAGTTAGAAAACAAAGGCTTTGTTACACCGCAGATACATGTCCTGTCCAGGGATGATGCCGGTGTCGCCGCCCACGAGCATCTGCATGAAGTGGAAGCGGTAATGCGCACAGATGTGGTTCGATCAATGAAGCGTGGTGCGGTGGTAGGCTTAATTGCCGCACCCCTGGTTCTGGTGGCTGCCTACTATCTCGGCCTGCCAGATAAATGGACCTGGGTTCCCTTTATCTGCCTGTCAATCGTAGTATTGGGGTTTTGCACCTGGGAAGGAGGCTTTTTTGGTATTCAGGAGCCTCACAATCAATTCCGGCAATTTGAACAGGCATTAGACGAAGGCAAGCACGTGCTCTTCGTAGACTGTAATCGCAATCAGCAGGACTTACTTGATCAGGTCGTGCAAAAACATCAGAGTCTGGTTTACGCTGGCGAAGACAAAGCTACGGCGGCCTGGTTTGTGAAGGCCCACTATAAGTTCAAACGCTTTACTGAAGTCATGCCGTAGCACAGGCGGAAATACAGCCGAGTCGCTGCTTGAAGCTTGGAAAGCCTGGGCTTTGCTGAAACGGTCTAAGCCGCGACTCGAAACTTTGCTCCATTGCCCCATTCCGTATCGATACTGTCCATAAGTGTGGATACTGGAAGATTCATAGGCCCAATCATCTCACCCGCTCCACGCTCCCCATCAATCTAGATAATCAATTACCTCTACCAGGCTCCAACAATCTATAATTACCGGCTCCCAATAACGTCGCTGCCAGGGCCGCAAGTCCCTGGATCAAAAATAATATGTGTGAACTCCTGGGCATGAGCGCCAGTGTACCAACTGATATTTGTTTTAGCTTTGCTGGCCTGATGCGGCGCGGCGGTGCCACTGGGCCTCACCGTGATGGCTGGGGCATCGCTTTTTATGAGGGCAAGGGTTATCGAGCTTTTCATGACTCTGGGGCCAGCGCCAACTCTGAAATTGCCCAGTTCATTCAAGGTTATTCGATCAAAAGCAATACTGTTATCTGTCATATTCGCAAAGCTAACCGGGGGCGAATCTGCCTGGAAAACACTCACCCGTTTGCCCGTGAGTTATGGGGTCAAACTTGGTCCTTTGCTCATAATGGTCAGCTTAAAAGTATCAAAAAATGGCCTCTGGAGTACTACTTCCCGGTTGGCACCTCCGACAGCGAATACGCTTTTTGCTGGTTGCTCGACCAGCTTCGTCAGGAATTTCCAACACCGCCAAAAAATCAAAAAAAACTATGGGCCTTCGTCGAGGTTCAGGTCCGGCAACTAGCCAGCCTCGGCATATTCAACATATTAATGAGTGACTCGCGTTCGCTATATACCTATTGCAGCCATAAGTTAGCCTGGCTGACCCGACAGGCACCGTTTGGCGATGCCCAGCTTCTGGATGCGGACATGACGGTGGATTTCGCTCAGGAAACACAGCCGGACGATGTGGTAACGGTGATCGCTACCCAACCGCTGACCTCTAATGAGCAGTGGCACCCTATGAGTAAGGGACAATTCACTGTCTTCCAGAAAGGTGCTAGATCCTATGAGACCCAGAAATAGTTTTCTGAGCCTCATAGCTAATAAGTTTGAACACTTTTACCTGCTAAGTGTTTAGCCGGGGAGCTTATGCAAAGTGCTAACAGACACATTTATCCTTAGTTGCAGATATATTCCTTAGTCGCAAATATGTTTTCCAGATTTACCTTTGTCATTCTGACTATCAGAAAACGGTATATCAGTCATCATATCGCTCAGCATAGTGGGCATCATCTCGGTGCACTTCTTCATATCCTTAAGCAGCGGATCCTGAGATATTTCCATACCAGCCTGCATCGCTGTCGCCATAGCTTTGTCACGCTGGCCATCAGCACACAGCTGTTTTATTTTAGCTTCTAGCTTACGGCCTTTCTTCTCAAGGGCTTTGAGACTCGCTTGATCAACATTGGCCATGCAAGCTTGCATAGCTTGTGCCTGCTGCATCATTTTTTGCATATCGGCCTGGCTCATGCCCTGAGGCTGAGCTGTTGCGGAAGCTGATATCAAGACCATAAATAACCCAAATAACCACTGCATGCTAATCCCATCCTATTTTTTTGTTTCATCAAAGTTACGCACTTCATATTTGAATCCAGGACTCCTTTAAATCATCACCACCTATAAAACCATCACTACCCACCAGCAGCCAGACGACAAGCTGAGTCCCAGTCGTCAGCCAGTTGATCACGAAACTGCGGTGCGGCAATCTCGATAAGCCGCTCCGCCCGCTGTTGCACCGAAGCAAAACGAAGATCGGCAATACCGTATTCAGTGACTATAAAGTCAGCGTCACTCCTGGGCACTGACACTAAAGCATCGGGCGGGATTCTCGATACGATACGCGACACTTCACCTTTCGCAGTGCTTGCCTGTAAGACCAGAATCGACACTCCATTTTTTGCACGTTTGGCACCACGAACGAAATCTAGTTGGCCGCCAATCCCGGCGATTTGCTGGCCACCCATGTATTCACAATTCACCTGACAAAATAAATCGACCTCAACGGCAGAGTTCACCACCCGCAAATTGTCTATTTGGCTTAACACGGTTACATCGTGAGTATAACTCACCGGTCGGAAATCAACGATGTCGCTATTGGCGATAAAATCATAGAGCCGCTCAGTGCCCATGGCCGACCCGGTGATAATACGGCCCTTATCGATGGTTTTTTTAGCGCCGCTAATGGCACCAGCCTCAACCATATCGACCAGATTATCCGGAACCAGCCCGGTGTGGATACCTAAATCCCGATGGTTGATTAACGCTGCGAGTACGGCGTCCGAGGCAGTGCCCACTCCCATCTGAATGGTATCGCCATCACGAACCAGACTGGCTACATTGTTACCCAGAGCTGCCAGTTCGTCCTTAGGCGGTCGTGAAGTCCAGAGCAAGATATTGTTATCGGCTTCAACAAAGTAGTCGATGTCGTCGGCCTTAATCGTCGGTGCACCGGCGCAAACAGGTAAAGCAGCATTAACCTGGGCCACCACTATTTTTGCCCTATGTGTCACCGCTGGCACGTAATCACCGACCATGGCAAAACTGCACTGTCCCTTTTGATCCGGCGGCGTAACCTGAATACAGGCGATGTCAATGTCAGCGACGTCGGCCAGATAACGGTAAATCTCACTGAGATGGAAAGGCAGAATGTGCAGGCGTGACGGGTCGTAACCCTTGCGCAGGAAACCTGACATAAAGAAGGTCTCCTGCTCGGTAGTCTCGTGCAGTGTGGTGAAGTTATTGGGATTAAGCCGATTCACCATGCTGATAAATTTGACCTGCTCGGCGCAGTGGGGATTTTTTTTCAGGGCATCGACCAGGGCGACAGGTTGCGTGCAACCGCTCTGAATATAGACGGTTTGGCCCGGTTTCAGCAGTTCAACAAATTGCTGATCGGTGATAGTTTTTGGCATCTGATCTCTTCTTCTATGAAGCCCGTTTTGAAAGGCCAGGTTTTATATAAAGTGTGGGTAAATCGATCACCGATCTTAGCCTCTGGCTTAAGCGCCGTCACTCAGCTTTTTTGAAAACACAAAAAAACACCGCCCGACAGCAGACAATGTTTACTTTATGACAGCCAATAAGCTATCTATAAATACATATTAATCAAAAAGTTAAATACCTTTATCAATGT
>JAHRWI010000023.1 GCA_019090225.1 Porticoccaceae bacterium | reverse complement strand
TGCAGGGCTTCTATATCACCGGCAAATAATGCTTGCAGCCCCATGTAGAAATCGCGATTTTCTGCTTCGACAAAATTGAGTAAATGCTCATATAAACGCCATTGCTTGAGTTGTACTGCTGTCCATAGTCCCAGCTGAGCACTTTGATCGGTTTGGGGTAACAACGCGAGGGATCGTAAGGTTGACTGGTAATCCCCGGCGTTAAATCGTTGCTCTGCGAAGGTGTAAAGGCGTTCAGAATTTAAGGTAGCCAATACTAAATGGCCGGTCAGAGCCTCCATCGCCAGGTCGTTTTCGGTATCGGTCAAATATTCAGTCAGCTCTTGCTGAGCATAATGCTGTACAACCGTGTTAGTCGCCTGAGCTGACAAACCTTTCAGAAAGCGTAAATACGTGCCCCACAGGCTGTTTTTGCGCAGCAGATCCAGGCGCCACTTCCAGAGTTCCAAACTCGATCCATTCTGTTCTATAAAAACGAACTCGGCTAGCTTGCCGTCACGGCTAGCGGCTTGCAGCGCTTTCGCCTGAGTGAGCCATTGATGATCCGCAGCTTTGCCATTCGGGAATTCACCCTGACTATTGAGTCCTTTCTTAAATTGCTCATCACGCAGGCTCAGCAGCTCCCTAAGTTCTGTTACTTCGTCACGAAAATCCTCGGTAATCGAACTGGTACCACCCCTTAGCCAGCTCACTTTTGACTCTCCGCCGAACAAGGCTAACCACTGTTGCTCTTCAATAGGGGGCACGATCGGTGCCGAGACACTTAGCGCAACGTAAACGGGCTCGTCGGCATTTGAGCTGAAAGTCAACTCACCAGTACCATCATCGATATCCAGAAGCATCTCACTATGAGTGCCACGCAGTGGCTGTTGGCGTTGTGGTGAATCATCTCGATGTTTCGGAGCTTGCCAATCTTGAAGAGCCCGCAAATAGGGCAAGACCGTGATGCTGGAATATTTCCAGGGCCAGTCACCGTAACGATCCGGCGCTAGTGTCAACTCTATAGGCTGCTGCGTACCCCTTACAGATATTGTTTCGCCAAGCTGCTTTGGATTGTAAATACGAATCTTGACCTGAGGGAGAATCCTCTCCGAGGGCAGTTTAAAAGTGAGGTCGCGCTTGTCGCTTAATTCAAAAAATAAGGTCGACTTTCGCTTTGGATACAGCAAGTTTTGCTCTTGAGTATCAACATAACGAGGCTTCATATCGCCCCTCGGCCGCCATTGACGAGGCAACGAATCTAAATTAACTGCCTTCAGCCCTGCCGAAGAATTGGGGTAGGTGGCGCGATAAAAGCGTCCTCCAAGATCATCAATGGCTTTGCCAGCCTGGTTATCACCCAGCTCTGACCGCAAGCGATTGACAATTGAACCAGTGCTTTTAATCCACGCGCGCTTGTTTAACAGGGTGTAAGCGAACTGTAGATTCACCTGCCTATCCAAATCAAGCGCACCTTGCACATAGGGTGGCAAGAACGCCTGGTTGTTTGCGAACAGGAAATTACTTGAGTTATCGCCCACGCTGACCCATATGGCTTTGTCCGGGCGCAGGCTCAGTACGTGTTCGCCGCTGGGTATTTGCAAATAATATTGTTTCGGTGTGGTCGCCCAAAATTCCTGATCAGAAAATTGATAGTACTGTCTATTATCTACAGTGTCCCTATGCCCCCAGGCAGCTATTACTTTACCGTTTAGCTGGGCTTTAATGTTCCAGACCAACTGGTCTGGCCCAACTGATGAACCCGGTGCGAGACTATTGATTGTCAATAAAGCCGGGCCGTTAATTTTATATCGGTTGATTGAATCAGCTTCAAGCCGCACCAGGGCAAGTTTTCGCGCATCGGGTTGCCTCGTTAAACGAGCGAATCCATTTCCCAAATGAGTATCAGGTGCTTTGTAGCTCAACAATGGCGGCTTGCTTATTGGTGACGCTCCCAATTGCAAACGAATTCCCTGGGTACTACCCAGCACGTTCCTTATTACCACGAACCGGGAACTACCAGATGGCCGAATAACGAGATGAGAATCTGAAACATATTGTCCAGAAATAGCGTAAAACAACCCAGGGCTCTCCGATGCCTGCAAAGCTACCGACTCAGAGAGAGAAGAGCTGAGGCCGATCACATCAAGCCAATGAGAGGCGGGTACTAATACCGGTATTTCTTCACCGGGCAACAGCTTTAACCAGGTCCCGTCCTCAACCCCTCCTGCTGCTAGATTCAGCTCCTCGCTGAGATAGGACAATTCCTTACCATCTAAATAAACATCCTCCTGAGCAATCGGTCGCCAGATCACTTCTTGCGCTTCTACAGGGCTAGCCCAGGTGTATGCCTGTGGGCAAATACACAACAGTAGAAAAACCAATACTGGCCGAACTATAAACATTGTTGCAGTTCCTCGAGCCATGCTACATCGCCATGCTGTTGTCGGATTTTTTCAGATAACTCTAAATGCAAAAAATGACCAATACCCTGTCGATTAAGTCGTTTTCCGATAGTATTAGTCGTCGCCCCAAGCTCGAATACATC